>NZ_CAUTSL010000035.1:0-25300 GCF_963540955.1 Actinomyces bouchesdurhonensis | reverse complement strand
CACCAACTGGCCCATTAGGCGTCATCCGCTGATTCACCGGCGTCGTCGTCAAGTCGATGTGAGACAGTTGTGCGGGATCGGTGATCGGATTCGACGGGCTGCCGGGTTCGCCGGCCGTTGGATAGGCCCATCCATTCGAACCTGAACCCGCGACCGTATGCGCGCCCACGGTAGGAACAAGGCCGCCGTCAGCGCCGCCGCCACCGCGGCGGCCATTACCGCCACCGCCAGCGCCGCCCTGCTGACCATCATCACCGTGAGACTGCCACGCGTCAGGCACGTAGTCGTCCTTCTTCGACGCGAAACTCTGTGCCTCCTGCTTGCCCTTAGTGTTGACAGCGTTCAGGATTTCTTGCGCCCTGGCCTCGCGCACTTCGTTGCGCTGGGCTTCCAGCGCCGCCAGGTATGCGTCACCGCTGGCCTCGACGGCGCCACCCATTCGGGCGGAGACTGAGGCATCAGGGATCGTCACCTTCTCCTTGCCGCTGTACGTCTCAATTTCCCAGGCGGACAGCAACTCCGGGTTCAGCTGTTGAGTATTCGCAACCTGCGTGTGCATCTCCTCGCGAACCGCGAGGTGGTGGGCCTTCGACGACTCGATTCGCTGCAAGTGTCGGTTGACGTCACTGATAAAGTATGACATCCACCGGTCGGCGCCACTCTTGGTCTGCGACTGTCCCACGCTCTCATCAGCTGTGAAACACTCCGACGTGTCCTTTGCGGTGTCGACATCGGTGTGGGCGTTTCCGGCGCGATTATCTTCGGCCAGATCCTCGGACGCCAGGGGCATAGCGGACAAACTCAAGAACGCCTTCGCGCGTTCATACAGGGGCGATTCAACAGCCATAGCGCAACCTCACTTGCACTCAACAAGACCCAGATAAAAGCATGGAACCACGCGCCACGCGCGCGGCTCCAAAGACAGTTGTTGCGGGGAGGAAAACTCCGGTCTCCTCCCCGCAGCAACTGTGGCGTGTCAGCTGAAGGACGCCGCGTTACGAGAGTCCGTCGCCTCTGCGGACTGGCGTGCCTCCATCACGGCATTGGACACGTTGGTAAGGATGTCCACGATGCCATTCATGCCGTCAGTCCACTTGGCCTTGGACGTCTCGTAGGCCTCCTTCGCCCGTCCATCCCAGGAGGACTGCAGCTGGCGGAGCTGAGAATCCATGTCTTCAAGCCGGTTCTTCAGATTCGTGACGCCGCTGTCCATGTCGGCGACGGCCTGCTCGATATTTCCGTAGCTGTAAACAATATCGCTCATGATAAATGCCTTTCTCTGCTCTCAGAGCAGCTGCGCTCCGTACTTGTTCATCGTGGCGGCCTGCTCTGCTTCGTTCGCCTTCATCTTCGTGTCGGACGAACGCATCGCCGAGTGCAGCTCTGTCAGTGCATCGGTCACCTTACGGGCTTCAGTGTCCCACTTACTCATGACGCTCGTGAACGCGCTGGCTGCCTCGCCCTGCCACGACGAGCCGATGCCCGCCAGCTTGGACTGCAGGCCCGACAGTTCAGACTGGATTTGCTGTTGAGCTTCCTCGATGGTCTGCGCACCCTTGAGCAGCGCGCCATCGAGAGCCTTCTGATCGGTCATTTTTCCTCCCAGATCATCGGGAAACAAGCGCATCCACGGTGGGTGCGCCCTACTTGCGCAGCCAGTTTAACCACATAAACGAAACAAAGTCCAGCCTATCGACAGACAATTTCATTAAACTTCTACCGTTGTGCAGAGTCGTGACAGTTTGCCCCGCACCCCACAAACGGGCAGACTAGGACCATCCCAACCCGGAGGAGACGATGGCCCAGAGCACGCACACCGCCGCTGCACTCACTCCACTGACAGTCACCTTTGACGATCAAACGGTCGACCTGTCGGTCCCTCAGTTGTCTCCATTGGCGGAGTTGATTCCTACCATTTTGCGTAGCCTCGGTCGCATGGACGTGTATGGCGCGTCCGCCGGCTTCACTGTATCTACGTCTTTCGGGCAGCTCCTCGACCAGTCCCTGTGTCTGCGTGATCAGGGCGTGCGCGCGGGCGCATCCCTCACGCTTGAGCGCGCAGGGCAGGGACGCGACGACCAGCGTTTCGATGACCTTGTCGAGGCCGTGGGAAGCGCCGTGGAAAAGTCCGTCGATCCGTGGACACCCCTGGACTCCCTCCAGCTCTCCGTCTACGCTTCCGCGCTCTTCGTCGGGCTGGCCGCCGTTCTCCTGCTGTCGGCATCCTCCCACGAAAGCTCCGTCCTGGGTACCGCCTCTTCCTTTGACGGCATCCGCCTGATCGTCTACCCGATCGTTGGAATCGTCGGCGCGCTTCTCTTGACCGGCACCGCCGCGGTCGTCTCCCGTCGACTCGAGCACGCCTCGGTCGCTCTCTTGGCCGGATCGGCACCCGTCCTCCTCGCCTGCGCCTGCGCGGGTGCCTTACCCGCCGGCCCCTGGACCGCGACTGGGGCTCTTACAGCTGGCGGCGCCCTAACCGTCGCAGCCCTGTGTCATCTTGTCCTGCCCGGAAAACTCCGCGCGAGCGGCCTGTGCCCCGCGATCGTCGGCATGACCCTCGGGTTCCTCGGCTTCTTCTGTGGGCTGCTCGGCATGAACGCTGCTCGCATCGCGGCGCTCATCAGCGCTCTCCTCCTCCTCGTGTGCCTTGCCATCCCGTGGCTCGCCATGGCGTCGGTTCCCGTGCGCGTCACGGGTCCTTCAGCGGCCGCCCAGATCGACCCACGCCAGATCGATAAGTCCGTTTCCATGGGCGTGTCTCTGTCGGTCTCCATCCGTCTGGGTACTTGCCTCGGACTGATCGTCCTGACTCCCATCCTGGCCTCGTCAGCCGAGGGAATCATCCTCGCTTCCCTCATCGGTGCGGCCCTCATGCTCTCCACGCGCTCGATCCGTTCGCGTATCGAAGTCCTCATCGGTGTCGTCTCCGGGATGGCTATCCTCGCGTGGGCCTCCTACGCGGCCGCACTGCTCTCGCCGACGACGCTCCTGCTCGTGCTCGTCACGTCCCTGGTCGGCAGCCTCCTCGTGCTCGCCACGAATGTCGTGACCCCGAAGGTTCGCCCTTGGCTATCGCGCACTGCTGACACGATCAGTACCGTCGTCATCATCGCCATCCCCCCGTTCGCACTCTACATCTGGGGCATGTGATGGCATCCAACAAGGACATCCTCGAAGCGCAACGCTACAACCGACGCCGCCTCATCACCTCCTTCGTCGCGGGTTCACCCGACGGCAAAGAAGTCGAACCCCAAGCACCCACGCGCCCTTTCATCATCGGCGCGTTCCTCGCAGTGCTCATGCTCCTCGTCAGCGTCGGCTTGCGTTTCCTCTACCCCGGCGCCGACTCCTCGCAATCCTCCGGCCTGGCCGTCGTCTCAAGTTCCGGCGCCCGCTACTACCTACAGGACGGCCAGTGGCATCCGATCGCTAACCGTACATCCGCGCGGCTCCTGGGCGACTCTTCAACCGCCACGATGAAAATCTCGGACTCTGATCTCGCCAAATACAGCCAGGGGCAGGCCCTCGGGATCCCTGATGCCCCCGAGGACGTCCCTTCCACCGCCAGCCGGATGAGCGCCGACTGGACCAGCTGCGCAATCTCCGAACACACCTTTACGTGGATCGGTAACTCGTCCCTGCTGTCCAGCAATGGTCTGCACAGCGCCCGCAGCGCCTACGTGTCCCCCTCCGGTAGCAACGACTCCTTCGTCGTTGCAGGCTCCTCCAAGTTCCGGGTCCCCTCCAGCGCAGGAGACATCGTCGCACGGCTGCGTATCGGCTCCTCCCCCATCGCCGTCGACCCCAATTGGCTCTCGCTCTTCGACGACGGCCCCGACCTGACCACCTGGAGCGTCGACGAACCCGGCGGGGCCATGGCCTCGTACCCCCAAAATAACGGTTCCCTGCGTCAGGGAAGCATCGTCGCCGTCAAAGACACGGGAACCACGACCTACTACGTGCTGGTCTCCTCCGGACACGCCTACCCCCTGTCGCCGCTGGCCGCCGCACTTTACGAGGGCACGACCGCAGCACCCAACGGCACTATCGAGGGCGCGCTCGCCCTCCAGCCAGGGGCCTTCGCCCAGTCCTTCACAGTCGCTCAAACCGACATCGAACCCTCGCCTTTCCCCAGCGAATGGGCGCAGCTCGAAGGCCTCTACCCCTTCGATTCGGACTCCACCGGCGCAGGATCCGACGACGACAACCCGAAGGTAATCCGCGTCCGCGATCAGGTGCCCTGCGCGAGCCTGGACCGCGGCCAGTCGGCCGCAGGGACCCCCAACGCGAACAAGCAGGCTGCCAGTTCCGCCCACGCTACCCTGACCGTCATGTCCCAGGACGGCGCACGTCGCGCCTCCTGGAACCTGGACCCGACAGCCAATGTTCCTGCCTCGTATTCGCCCGGAGCTGCGCTGGTTAAATCCGGCTACGGTACCCTCGCCCAGGGCTCCAGCAACGGTCAGAGCGACCCGCCGCTCACGTTCGTCTCAGACCTGGGACTGCGTCACTCCCTCGGCGAGGACCAGAACGATACCCTCCAGCGCCTCGGATGGAACGCTCAGTTCATCCAGCCCGTCCCCGAGCAGTGGCTCGAACTCATCCCGACCGGCGTCGAACTATCGAACCGTGCCGCCCGCCGGGAGGTTGCCGGTGGGGGCAGGTCATGAGGTGCCAGGCGACGCGCACCACCGGCGCACGTCGCGCCATGAGCGCGGGCGTGTGCTTCCTCGCGGGCGCCTGCTTGACCCTGGCCGGACCCACCCCCGCCCGGGCGGACGTCCTCGACGCGCGCGCGAGCATCCTAGCCCCCGCCGCCGACCCGAACGCCGGCAGCTGCCTGACCAGCACCGAGTTCATCGCCACCTACGCGAATACGACCGACAAACGCCTCGATCTCGAACGCGCCTGGAACATCACGAAGGGCGGTAACGTCACCGTCGCCATCGTCGATTCGGGTATCAGCCCGTCCAGCAAACACTTCGTTCCCGTGGGTCCCTCCACGGACCGCGGCGAGGATTCCGCCCGCTTTCCATCCGGTTCCATCGTCCTGCCGGGCCTTGACCTGGTGTCTTCCGGCGGGGATGGGCGTACCGACACCTACGGGCACGGCACGCAGGTGGCGGGCATTATCGCCTCCCGGCTCCTGCCCGAGCAATCCGCCCTCGAGGGGGTCGCTCCGCGCGTCGCCCTGCTGCCCGTGCGCGTGTACGACACGTTCAACGAGGACCCGCAGAACGGTCAGACCGGGCTTGACGCTGGAAAAACCGCGCAGGGAATCGCGTGGGCCGCCAGCCAGGGGGCGCAGATCATCGTCGTCCCCCAATCACAAATTGAGCAGGATTCTCGACTCGACGAGGCCGTGGCATCGGCGACCGCTCAGGGATCCCTCGTGGTCGCGTCGGCGGGCAACGCGCAGACGCAAATCGTCCAACAGTATGGAACGGACACGGTGCCACGCTACCCTGCCGCCCACCCTGACGCGCTCGCTGTAACCAGCGCGACCGGTGGCGTGCCCGACGGTGGGCAAGTCTCGGGTGTGCACGTCGACGTCGCCGCGCCCTCCATTTCGTCGCTCACCACGGCGCTCGCCGGCGGCGACTGTCTGACCGGTGAAGCTAACAACGAGACCACCGGCAGTTCGTCTTTCGCGAGCGCCTACGCTGCGGGAGCCGCCGCCCTCGTCGCTTCTGCTCACCCCGATGAGGGTCCCGCCATGTGGAAGTGGCGTCTCGAGGCCACCGCGCGGCGCGTAAGTCCCGCCGCCAGATCCAACGGTGTGGGCTGGGGCATGGTTAACCCCTACGCAGCCATCACCGTGTCCGCGACCGCTCGCATTGACGGACCCGTCAACCCGATGACCGGCACCAGCGGCCAGGACACCCCTCTCACTCTGCCGGTCACGCAGCGCGCCTCAGGTGAAGCGGCTCGCACACGCACAAACCTCACTGTTGTCGCTATCGCGCTGGGATGCGCGACGTTCCTCGGTTGCCTGGTCGTCGTGTCGTGGCTGCGTCAGCCGGGCCGCACCAAACGCTAGCGGCGTCGTTAAGGGCACCGCCGGGCACGACGCAGCCGCTACTCGACCGCGACGCAGGCGCTAATTGACTGCGATTGAAGGCCCGAGGCCGACACAACCGTACGCACTGTCAGACAGTTGTCGCCGCCGGGTAGCGCCGGCGCCGTCACGGAAGCGACGGGAGTGGACGCGCCCATCGGTGATTCCCCCGGGCGTTCAAGCCGGTATTGGAACATCAGCTGGTCGCTCGCGTAGTTCGGATCGTCGGGTGCACTCCACGTCCACACGATTGACCCGCCCTCCAGGCGACCGCTCAGCCCGCTGGGAGCCGCCGGCGGAACCGTCAGCCCGTTCGGCTCTTCCCCTCGCGCGGTCGGCGATTCTGCGGGGTCGATGCGGATCGAATGCCCGCCACCGGTCAGCATTGCTACGACCAGGCCAGCTATCACGACAGCGGCGACAAGCACGAGCGCCACGACCGCCGGAAAAGACACGCGGCGCCCGACGCTCTCTTCCTCATCCTCAAACGAGGCCGCCTCAGCGCGTCCCGTCGACACGTTGCGCGGGTGGTGCCACGAGTCCGCCACCGGCACGACGCCCGACTCTGAAAAGTCAAATCCCGCGCCCGAACGGATCGTCGCATCCTGCGCCGCAGACGTCGCCCGAGGCCTCGTCCCCACATCCTGGGACGCAATCGGCACGGGGAACCCACCCGCGCTGGAGGCGCTCGGCTGGCCGGGCTCGCAACCGCGGGACGCATCGCGCACCTCGATCGGCGTTTCCGGCAGGCCGATAAGACGCTGGATACCCTGCAACGACTGCGCAAAAGCCAAAGCGCTGCGCGTCCTGCGCGAAGGGTCGAGCGTCATCGCGGCGCGCAGCACCTCGTCCAATTCGACCGGCACGTCAGCGCGGGCCACCGATCGCGCACGCCCCGAACGCACGCGCATAGCGACCGCAACCGTCGAATTATCCCCGATCGGGTCCTCGAAAGGACTGCGCCCCACGAGCAGCGTCCACAGGCACGACGCCAACGCCCACACGTCCTGTGAGGGTTCCGCGGGCGCAGCGCCGTCGTGTTGTTCCGGCGGCGCCCACAGGACCGAGAACCCATCGGCGCTGCCGCCACCCTGACCGATGCGCGCACTCACGCCGAAGTCGGCGAGCACCGGCGCCTTGTAGGCGTCCAGCATGATATTGCCGGGTTTAATGTCGCGGTGCACGTATCCCGATCGGTGCAGCATTTCCACGCCCGCGGAAATGCGGATCATCATGTCCAGGGCTGAAGCCACATCCATGGGTCGGGCCCGCACCTGATCGGCGATGTCGGCGACCGGGCAGTACTCCATGATCAGGAACTGGCGGCCGTCTTGCAGCGACCCCACGCCGTAGAGGTCGACGATGGCGGGGTGGCTCGACACGCGAGCCATCGCGTCCGCCTCGCAGCGGACCGCATCGTTGCCACCCTCAACGTTCGACCGCGCGATCTTAATCGCAACGTCGCGCGAGGGAACCTGCTGATGATACAGGTGGACGTCCGCGAAGCCGCCCGAGCCGAGGGCGCGAATCCAGCGGAAACCCTCAATGTGAGGACCCTGGCCTACGATGCCTCCCGGTGTCATGACTTCCTCCTCACGCTTTGGGTGTGCTCCGAGGGACCATCCACGTCCTCGCCGTCATCGGTGGCCGGACCCAAGCCTCGTCCCTGTTTCTTCAGCGCGACCGGCGTGCGGCTCCACGCGCGCAGGAGCGAACGCAGCGAGAAACGGCGGCGCAGGCGCACCCACACGCTCGCGGAGGACGCCAGGGAGCGTTTCAGCTGATCCACGTCCGACCATGCGGACTCGGCTTCCTTCGGGCCGCCCGTCGCCTCCGCGAAGTCAGCGATGTCGGCGCGACGAGCGATCGCCACGGTCATCGGGACTGTCTCGCGGAACAGTGTCCAGCCGGGAATGAGGGCAGATGTCGACGCCTGGGACGCGACGCGCTCACCCTCCGGCGCCTCGTCATCCTGGCCCTCACGTAGCTTCCAGAACGACGCTAAAGCCCACGCCGTCTCCTGACGCGTCTGATCGGCGCGCACGCGCACACCCGCGTCTATCGCCATGTCGACAACCTCGTCCCACGACCCCACGAGGGCCACGCCGGGTGAAGCCTTGCGCCGCACGCGGGTGCGCCTGGCTTTGAGGGCCATGATGAACACGAAGGGGAGGAGGAGCAGGAACAGTGACCCTGAAATACCGCCAATCATCAGCCATGGGATGCCCGCGCCCGGCGGCTCTTTCGCTGCCACGTCCTGGTCACGGTTGACCGGGGGCAGCTCGACGGGTTCCTCGGGAGGCTCCGGCGGCTGAAGGACCTGGGGACGCGGCGAGTTCTTCTTCGTGTGCGACTTCGACTCTGGCGTGCGGTCCTTGTCGGGGGTCGGGTCGAAAACGGCCCAGCCCGTGTCCGAAAACTCCATTTCCACCCACGCGTGCATGTCGGTACCCAGCAGGGTCGTCGTGTCTGTCGGCTCGCCCGACGGGTACGCGCCGATCACGACTCGCGCGTTCCACCCCAGCTGATGCAGCATGAGCGCCATGAGCGCCGCGTACTGCTCGTCGTCGCCGATCAGGTCGCCGCTATCTGAAATCATCGTCGACAGGCGATTGAGATTGTGTCCTGGGCGCGACTGGTCGGTGTTTTCCGTGAGGTAGAAGCCTTCGTTGTGCAGATACTGCTCGATCGCACGCGCCTTTTCAATCGGCGTTGACGTGCTGCCCACGATCGTCGCCATGAGAGCGTCGAGACCCGTGGGGTAGGGTTCATCCGTATCCGCGTGGAACTTAACAGGCGTGGCGCCAGCGAATTGGGAGTCCGTGGGGGTCACAACCGCATCCGATCGGACCGTCAGCGTTTGCGGCTGCGCGGGCACGCCGGTGGTCAACGCAGCGTTAGCCCACATGTCAAAACGCAGGCCTTCCTGCTGGCTACTCGCGTTCTCCCCGCTAAACGTCAACTCACGCACGTTGCCAGCCACGGGCACCCACGGACCCACGATCCCCGATGTCTCGATCGTCGCCGTGAAAGTGGAGTCGTCAGCCTGCGAGCCGACACGCGGGATCGAGGACCCCACCGACACGTAACCGTTGCGCACGTTCACCACCTGCGCGGTCCCATCAGGTTGCGCGACCGTCACTGACGAGGCCTGGGTCTTCGGGGCGCTCATCGTGAACGTCGTCCCGTCATAGACGTCGAGGGCCGCCAGGCGAATGCGCGTGTGTGCAGGCAGGCCCTGCACCGTCATGACGGGCTGCTCAGCCAGATCCTTCTTGTAGTGACGGAAAGCTGCCAGCGGAGACGGGTACTGTCGCACGTTGAACGGCGGTTCCACCAGCTCACGCGCCACGATGCGTCGGCCCACCGGCCCCCACGTCGCGGTCACCGGCAGGGCCACGCCGACCGCGAGCGCGATCATCAGGGACGAGGCCAGCAGACGACGCGAACGGAACACGGCCTGACGGGAGGGACCGCGCGTGGAAGCAGTCGCAGCGCTGGCACCGCCACGGCCTCGTCGATTAACGGACACGTCAAGCCCGAGGGACAGGCGCTGGTGGGAGGACGCCCACGCGAGCCACAGGAAAGCGCCGGCGACCCACACCATGAACGGCCACACGGGCGGAACCAGCCCGGACGGGCCGAACGCCAGGCCCACGACGCCCATGAGGGCGATGGGAAGGACGCCGAGGAGTGGGCGGCCCCATCGCACAGAGACGAGGCCGGCGGCGAGCGCGCAGACCAGGCCGGTTATCCACGGGACAAGAGCGGGACCCACGTAGGAGGCGGCCGGCGGCGTCAGGGTCAGTAGGTCCTTCCAGGAGTCCACAGCGCCGCGCACGAGCGTCAGCAGGGTGTCCGTCGTGGGGACAACGCCCCAGCGCACAGTCGACGGCAGCGCGATAGGGCCGCCCACCAGGAAGTAGACGACGAGGACGACCGCGAGCGTGGACAAAGTGTCCCACGACCAGCGGGTCGAAGCCGCAGCAATCCCCAGGCCGACGCCGACGCCAGCTCCGGCTGCTATCAGGCCCGCGTACGAGCCGAACACGGCCTCGTGCGTGAGGACCGGGCCCGTGAAGAGCACGGCGAGCGCAAAGAAAGACAGGAGGGGAAGGCGGGGCCTGGCCCGGCTCACAGCGTCGACGGTCATCGCAGACCACCCACCAAATGCGCCAATTCTTGCAGCGACGGGCAGTCGAAGAGCACGCCGCCCTCGAGGCTGCGGCGCCTCGCCCGCTGCTTCGGGTTAATGCGCAGCACCTGGACGGTCACGTCCCTGGGGGTAACCTGCGCGAGGTGAGCGGCTTCCTCGTCGCTGACCGAGGAAGGCGCGATGACGCTCACATACGAGGCCGAGGGACACGAGGCGAAGGCGCGGCGCACGCGGGCCGTGATGTCGGAGCGTCCACTGAAAGACAGGGATGCGAGGGTGTCGAGCATCGAAACCGCTGTGGTCGTGGGCACCCACCGTTTACCCGCCGCGAACGACACCGTACGTGAGGCTGCGATGCCTGACAGGGCGAGGGAGGCGGCCACCGAGATCCCGTCCTCAAAGGAGTCACGGTCCCATGAGGAGCGGGCCGTGTCGAGCACGATCAGGTGGTGGGAGCGGTGCGTCTCTTCGTACTGGCGCACGATGAGCTTGCCCAGGCGCGCCGTGGACTGCCAGTGCACGGCGCGCCGGTCGTCGCCCGGCTCGTAGTCGCGCAGCGCGTGGAACGACACGTCGGAACTGGACAGCTTCGCGGTCACCACGCCCTCGACATCAACCTGGAAGCCGGTCGCGTCGAAAGGCACGCGGACCGTGCGCGGGTGAACGTACAGGGTCACCGGGTTGTCCCAGGAACGCACGCGGCGCAGCAAACCCAGGCCGTCCGAGCGCACGGTGCGCGCAGGCCCGATCTCGATGACGCCACGGCGGCGCGTGACAACGGAGAAGAACTCGTCCCACGTGCGATGGGAAGACACGCCGGGGACCACGAACTCCGCGACGCCCGCGCCGATGGGCAGCTCAATGACCTCGGTGCCGCCGCGGCGCGCCGTGTCGTTGACGACACGGATCTCTGCGAGCGCCGTCTGCCCCGCCGACACTCTCTCCTGCGGTAGGCGCAGCGACACGCGGTACGGGGAGGGCGCTGCGATCAGGACGATAGCGATGACCAGCAGGGTAACGCAGACGATAGCCAGGGCGAAGGACTCCGCCCAACCCGCTGCCATAGCACCCACACTGCCAGCGATCGCCGATGCGATCACCAGCCACCCGAAGGGAGTGACGACGGCGCAGGCCTCCAGCATGTGGCGCATGCCAGGGATTGCCCGAAGGCGGGTGCCTACTCTCTGGCGCGCCGAGGAGACGGCTCGCCAGGCGCGCGATCGGCCCGTCGAACCGAAGTCAGCGTTCACTGCCGCCATGGCACTCCTCTCATCGTTTGTTTCCTCTAAGGCTTCGTCGGCTCTCAGCGCGGTTCGCAACTGTGAATGACGACGTGACCGTTCATCTCGTCCTGGGAGCCTTTGAGCGTCGGGATCCCCGACGCAACCTCGGGTCCGGAGACGGTGACCTCGCGCAGGCGCCCCGGATCGACGTCGGAACTCACCTTGCATACGTGCGTCGCCGACATACCCGGCGTGAAGCCGGGAGCAACCAGGTTGAACGTGTGGCACGCCTGTCCGGGCACTTCCTTGGCGACATCCGAGTTGCAGGTGTCGACCCACTTCGCGGACACGTTAAGTCCGGTCGTCGTGGTGTTGGAGGTGACTGAAGCCTCGCCTTGAGGGTTCTTGACGACAACCGTTGCGCTGACCCAGATGCCCTCAGGCAGGCCGGTCACCGTCCTGGATGACATCCCCATCATGTCGTACTGCTGTCCGTTTACGATCGCCGTCACCGACGTGACGTTCGGGTAGGCCTCGATCGTGCCGAGGTTAATGGTTACCGCTCCGGCACCGGCGCTCGCGATCGTGACACCCGACAGCGTCGGAGGCGCGATCGGCTGCCCCACCGCGGGCACCGCGCTCGAGGCCACGGGCCGCCCCGACGTCGCCGTTCCGACCTGGCAGAAGTAGTAGGTGAGTGGCCTGGTGCCGGTCCCTTGAATCGTTCCACCGTCGCTGATCGTCGGCCCGCTGGCACACAACTCCTCGCTCGTCCCGTAATGCAGGGTCAACTCATCGCTGGAGAAGCCGTTACCCGCGGCTTTGCGCAGGCCGCTCACGCTCAGCTCGCCAGCCCGGCCCGTCCCCGACAGAGTCGGTGCGCCAATCGCCATCGGCACAGTCGACAGCGAGAACACCTTAGAAACCGAAGAGTGGTCACCTTCCGCGTTCGTCAACTTGATGGTCACGCTCACGCGGTCACCCGGGGTAACGTCGTCGAATCGAGCGGACGTGACACCCCCATCGAGCGACTTTTCCTGCCCATCCACGGTGATCGTCGTCGTCCCCCACCCGGTGCCGCCGCTACTGTCCACCTTCCATGAAATATCGACGGTGCCCGACGAACCGTCGTGGGCCGACCCCACGTGCGTGAGGGTAATGTCCCTGGCGGGGTCAGGGTTACCGTGCGGGGTCACCGTCGCCAACTCGGACCACTCGGCCTGCTTGTCGGCGCTGTTTCGAGCCACGATCGACACCGAATAGTTCGTGCCGTTCGTCAGACCGGACACGGTTGTTGAGGTCGCGCCGCCGCCCGCCGACGCCTGATGGCTTGAGCCGTCGCCGCCATTGAGCGAAATCTCGTACTTAGTGATCGGGGACCCCTCATTGGAAGGAGCACTCCACGATACGGTGACCTGGCCGTCGCCGGCGGACAGGGTCGGGACGGCCATGCGCGCGGGAGCAGCGTCGACGAGCACCTCGCTGGAGGCAGCCGACGGATCCGAGTCCCCCACGGCGTTGCTCGCGACAACGGTGAAGGAATGCTTGATGCCGTTGGTCAGACCACTGACCTCGCACACCGTCTGTTCGCACACCGCGGACCCGCCATGAGAGCCGGTCACCGTGTACTTGGTGATGCGCGCGCCGTTATCAGCACCGGGCGTGAAGGACACGCTGGCGCGCCCCGCACCGGTGGGCGTCACCTGAACGTTTTCTGGCGCGTCCGGACGGTCACGCACCGTCACCGACACGCGACCCTCAACCGTCCGCGAGGAATCCAGCGTCTTATCAACGACGCGATACACGATCACCATATTGCCGTGGAATCCCGCCCGCGGACTCACGGCCAGGACCGTGCCCTGCGGATCCACGGTCCCCTCGCCAACCTGAACGGTTGCCCGCTGAATCGTGATCGGCGTATCCGGGAACGGGTTCGTCGTGTACTGCGTCAGATCCACGTTCACCGTCCGTCCGGCGTCCGCAATAATCTGCGCGAGCGAAGTCTGAATCAGTGCGCGCGTCGATGCCACGACCTCGATCGGCACCTTCGCACTAACCGGGCTTCCCGAGCCGTCGTCCACGCTAAGCGTCAACGACCCGACGGGCCCCGACCTCGTCCCTGGTTCCGCGCTGACGGACAGCTGCGTATCCGTCACGTTTCGCACCGTGATGCCCGAGGGGACGTCGGAGATACGGTAAGTGAACGAAGACGTGTCAGGGGTGTCAGGATCCTTGACCATGAGGGGCAGGTCCACGCTGGTGTCCTCGCCCGCTGCGACGCGAATGATCGTCGGCGTGATCGTCGGAGGATGGTTCTGTGTTGCCTCCACGGTAATCGGCAGCGTCAGCGACGCCGAGGTCGCCGAATCGTCGCCGTCACGCCCATCGAAAACCTCAACGTTAATGAAGGTCTTACCCACGTAGGTGGGGTCGACCGTAAAGGATATCGACGTCTCGTCCGCAGTCAGGTTCGTCAGTCCGGCGCCCCCGCGCACCGTTGACGTGTCGCGAATATAGGCGCGCGCGTCACGCTTAACCATCACGTAGTCGTCAAGGTTCAGGGTCTTCGATTCGCCCGCCTTCACGCGGATGGGGACGCGCGAAGGATTGACGGCGGGCACTTTACGCTCCGCGCCGGGCACCGACACGACGGCCGAGGAGGACAGGCCGTCCTGGTCGGTGATCGTATAGACGACGAGGCGCCGATCCTTATCCGGGGTCACCGTCACCTTGTGGGTGGTGTTGTCCGCGCTCACACCCGTGCCGCTCGATGAAATAGTGAGGTCAGCGAGCGCACCGTCGGGATCCTCATCGTTGGACAGCACACTGACCTCCACCGGCGCACCGTCACGCGGCACGTCCGACAGGGAAACCACGTCGTCGCGGGCGATCGGCGCCATGAGGGGCGCGTCCGCTTCGACGTTGATCGTCAGCTGGCCCGTCGCACTGCCGCCGCGCCCATCCTCAACCACATAGGTGACGACGAAGGGGTTGGTTTCCGCGGGCGTCGTCACCGACACGGAGGTCGCAGACACGACCGAGGCGCTCACCTGCGAGTTCGAGGACTCAAGGGAGCCCTCACGCAGCTTGAGGGTGTCGCCGTCAGGGTCAACGTCGTTGGACAGCACATTGACCTCGATGGTGCGTCCGGGCCGCGCCTTAACCACGTCGGGGATGGCGACGGGGTCGTGGTTGAGATCCGAGGGCGGTGCGACCCCCACGCGCACGCGAGCCTTCGCTTGGCGGCCCAGTCGGTCCTCGACCGTGTAGGTGAACACGTCTGTTCCCGACGCATCTTCGCCCGGCGTGTATTCAATCCACTCGGTGCCCAACGTCGCTGTACCCATCGTCGGGGGTTGGTCGATGCCGACCAACGTCACCGAGTCTCCGTCGGGGTCGATGCCATTGAGGGGGACGGGGATGCGGATTGTTTGACCGGCGGCCGCCCAGGCCGTCAGGGCCTTGGGCTGGGGCGCGGAGTTCGCCTGTTCGGCTCCGATCACGTTGAAAGTCGCGGTCGCGCTCGCCGTGTTGCCCGCCGTGTCAGAAACCGTGTAGGTGACGTCGACGCGGCCCGTCGTCTGGCCCGCCTCGAAACGCACGAGGTTACCGGTGACGAACGCGTGCCCGTACTCGGAGTCAACCGTGCCCGCCAGGGAGGACGAGACGCTCATCTGTAGGCCCGACGGGGAGCGGTCGTTGGCCAGGACCTGGATGGACGCGATGTCCCCGACACGCACTTTCGCCGAATCGTTTTGCAGTTCGAGCGGGGCGCGGTCGTCCTTCGCTCGCGTCGGAATGACGGCGACCGAGGCCGTGGCCGACCCGGAACCGTTTGACACCGTATAGGTGAAACGCACGACGTCGTCGATGCCCGCGGGGGCGGTCACGCGCAGGAGGTGACGGTCGATGAGCGCGACGTCGATTCCCGAGCCCGCGTTCACGTCAATGGATTGGACGACGAGGACACCGCCCGACGGGTCCGTGTCGTTGGCCAGCGGGGCTACCAGGGCGGAACCGCCCGACGGCAGGATCGCAATGTCGTCTTCGGCTACGGGTGCCGCATGCTCATCGCCCGAGACGACGTCGATGCGGACGACACCGACGACGGCCTGCGGCCCATCGCTAACGGTGTACGTGAACTCGTAGGAACCCACCTGCGAGCCGGTGAATGTCACGGTTCCCAGTTCCAGGTCGGGAACCAGGGTCGTTGAGGCCGGCGCAGTTGAGACCTTCGTAAGCGTTAGGACATCGCCGTTAGGGTCCGTGTCGTTCGCCAGAGGCGCTACGATGAGGGGTTCGCCGACGCGTGCAACGTAGAAGTCGGCGTTGGCGATAGGCGCGATGTTTCCGGGTTCTTGGACGAGGACGGTCAGTTCGCCTTCGGTCGTGATCCACCCGTCAGAGACGTACACGCTCACTTGACGAGGCCCGGCGCCCGCTCCGAGGTCACGGATCGAGAGCGTTCCGTCCTCGGAGAACTGGACCGACAGGCCCTCCGAACCTTCGGCGCGCTCGAGGAAGATTTGGTCCCCGTCCGGGTCGATCCAGTCGGCCAGCACGTTGTATTCGATCTGCGCGCCCGACCCCAGTTTCACGTTGGCGTCGTGGACGCGCTTGGGGCCCGCGTTTTCGCTCCACGGGTGCACGCGCAGAGAAACATTCGCGGTAGCCGAGGCCAAGCCGTCGGATGCGGAATACGTGAAGGAACCCGATCCCTGCGCGTCGTCGGCGACGCCGGTGATCTGGAGGGCACGTCCGCCGCGCGTGACGACGACGTTGCCGAACGACGGCTGCGAGGTCGCCTCTGCAGTGAGCACGTCACCGTCGGGGTCGGAGTCGTTTTGGAGGACCGGCAGGAGCGTGGATTTGCCGGGGCGCACGCCAAACTCGTCGTCAACGGCGGTGGGCGGCGTGTTCTTTTCGTTGCGCTGTGGGTCGCTGATCTGCTCCAGCAGGTCAGGGTTAGGGTCCTCGGAGTCGACTTGGGTGTCGTCCGGGTTGTCCTGATCCCAGTTGTCGATCATGACCATGTCCCGCTCCGGCAGCCACACGGTGCCGGTTTCGACGTCGTTGAGGACAATGCGGGTGCGGTTGACTCGAAAGACCGGGTGCTGGGCGGCGGCGAGGTTTTCCACGTCCGCGTACCGTTGAGTACCGCTCTGGCACATGCGGATTGCAGCGCCCGAACCGCCCCACGCGCCGAACGCGCAGCCCTGATGGAAGGCCGGTGGGGCGGCCACTCCCGCGATACTTGCACCCTCTTGCGCGGGGGTCACCGTGGGGGCAGAGCCGTTCAGGGGCACGCTCACGAGGGAGTCGGGGGTCGCCAGGAGAACGGAGGATGCTGTGGGTCCGGGTATCTGCAGGACCGCGCCGGGTGCAACCCCGTCGCCGCTCAAAGCGCGCGAACGACCTGCGGGTATAACGACGCTGTTCGTCGTCGCATCGTAGATGACGGGTTTGTCGCCCACGGCCGTGATCGTCAGGTCATCCCCGGCGGAGATTCCGTCGATCGTCTTCTTCGAGGCGGTCCATGTGGCCCCGGCGCGGCTGACTGTCGTCAGGGTCGCGTACTGCGGAGCGTAGGCGAACACCGTTCCCGTCGTGGATACGGTCACGACTCCGCTGGCAAGTCCGTCGGCGATCGCCTCCGTGTCTTCGTACTTGAGGGAGTCAGGGTGGTTGGCGTCGCCCACCCACAGATACCCGGCTGAGGCGTCGAGGACGGCGATCGTCGTTGCGCCTTGAACCACCTGGGAACCCTCGGGCAGGGTGGTCGCGCCGCCGAGTTTCATGGCCGCGACGTCAACGGATGCCACGGAGTGCGTCGTGTCGTCACCGATGGTGACCGTGCGACCGTCCTGGCCCAGAGCAACCTGCGCGCTCGGGGTCGATACGAAACCGTCAAAGGTGAGGGCGTCGTAGTTCAAGTGTCCCAGGGACAGGTCTGACCCCTTCGTGACCCAGATGCCACCATCGTCCACGTCCAGTTCTGTCACCTCGATGCCGCGGTGCACAATCGCAATGACAACGAGCGCCGTTGTGACGATCAGGACGCCGATCGCGGGGAGCCGACGAAACGCCCGACGAAGCAGCTTCGATACGCGGTCACTTTTCGCCACGGCGCTCACCACTCTCCCAACAACCTCACCCGCGGACAACGGGCCATTATCAGACTATCTCAAAACACACGGGGGCACGAACCTCGGCGCCGCGCGACACACAGATGGTCAGGGAACGTCCAGGCACTGACGCACAGGGTCCGACATGCGCCCCGAGGAACGCGACACTGTCGTCACCTCCACGCAGTTCTCGCCGGTCGTTCCTTCGACACTCACCGTGGTCACATCGACGCTGCCGCGCGACTCACCGACCGCGCCAACAACCTCGTAGGAGTATGAGATGTCAGACTTCGCCGGCCCATCAGGGGCACTCCACGTCCACGTCACCTCACCCCCGGAATACTCACCCGTCAGGTTCGTCACCGGCGGGGGGGCGGCTCCGAGCGCATCTTCCGGGTTGTTCGCCGCAGCTGTCGTTTCCTTGTCGGGGGCGATGCGCGTGAAAGACCCCTCACCGCGCAGCATCCCCACGACCAGGCCCGCGGCGATCACGGCAGCCAGTAGCGCCAGCCCCACGGCGACCACAGGGTTAACACTCCGCTTGGACGCCGCCGATTCCTCGGCGACGCGCCCACCCGAAGCCTCATCCACGTCCGAGGCCCGCTCGATCTTCCACGAATCAGCCACGGCCTCGACCCCACCCGAGCCCGCCCCTCCCTCAAAGGAATAGGACTGTGGCCGCAGGCGCGTCTTGTCCGGATCAATGACAGGAGCGCCGCGCAGCCGGGTCTTCTGATCGGCGCCGACGGGCGCCGCAGTGGCCTTGGGGCGCCTCTCCTTGATCTCCATGTCCGTGCGAGGAAGTCCCATCTCCTTTTGCACGCGCTGTAGGCCCTGCCCGAACTCCATTGCCGAGGGCGTGCGCTCGCTCGGATCAACCGCCATCGCGGCACGCAGCACGCGCTCCAGCTCAGCGGGAGCATCCGCGCGCCCCAGGCCGCGCATACGCCCACGTTGAACTCGATTCGCGATCGACGCCGCTGAATTATCGCCAATCGGATCCTCAAACGGGCTGCGACCCGTGATAAACGTCCACGTCGTTGAGGCCAGCGCCCACACGTCCTGCAACGGGGACGCAGGCGAATTGACATCCTGCTGTTCGGGGGGCGCCCACAGGACCGAAAACCCATCGAAGGCACCAACCTCGAGCTTGCCCACTTTCGAAGCGACACCGAAGTCCGCGAGAACCGGCTTGCCGTAGGCATCCAGCATGATGTTCGACGGCTTAATGTCGCGGTGAACGTAGCCCAGGCGGTGGAACATCTCCACGCCGCCGCTGATCTTAATCATCGTCTCAAGCGCCCTGTCCAGCGCCATCGGGCGGGCCCGCACCTGAGTGAGAAGATCAGCGACCGGGCAGTACTCCATGACCAGATAGGCGCGACCGTCAGACGTCGTGCCGACGCCGTGAAGCTCCACCACCGACGGGTGCCCCGCGAGCAGCGTCATCGCGTCAGCTTCGCGATGCAACTCACGCGTGCCCCGCTCGTCGCCCTGCGCGCGCACCACCTTGATGGCCACGTCGCGGCTGGGCAGCTCCTGGTGGTACAGGAACACGTCCGCGAAGCCACCCTGGCCGAGCGGGCGAACCCAGCGGAACCCCGGAATCTCAGGGCCTCGCATACCCGCGACAGCTGGGCTCACTGCTGACTCTCCTCCTTCATCGTGCGCGCGACTGACGCGCTCAGGCGAAGCTTACGACGCATCCGCACGCTGCGCAGGGACAGTGCGCGGCGCGTGCGCACCAAGAAGCCGACGCGACTGGCAACCAGGGAACGCAATTGCCCAACCTGCACCCAGGCCGCGCGCGCACGGTCACGGGAAGCGCCATGGGACGCGAAGTCCGCGACGTCCGCAAAGCGGGCGATCACCACCGGAGCCGGCACGTCGTCCCCGAAGCGGCTCCACCCGTCGATCACGTAGTGGCCGCGCGCCACCGAGGCCTCGTCCACCTCGACAGAGTCGATCGAACCGTCCTCGCCGTGGCGTACCTCGCCCGTCACCAGGGCGAACGGGTCCCCCGGATGCTCGCCGAGGCCCCACTGGGACGCCAGCGACCAGGCTGTCTCCTGGCGCGTACGCCCCACCTCGATGGCCAGGCCGGAATCAGCGGCCAAGTCCACGACCTCGTCCCACGAGCCGATGAGAGCACCGGAGGCAGCCGATCGGCGACGACGGCGACGACGCGCGGCCTTATAGGCCAGGATTGCCAACGGAGGCACCAGGATCAGGAGGATACCGCCCGCAATGCCTGCGACGACACCCCAGGGGAAAGCTCCGTCGGGGTGCTTGACCGGATCAGCGTTCTGATCGCGCGTCGTCGGCGGCAGCTCAGCGGGAGCCTCCGGGGGATCCGGCGGCTGCAGGACCTGCGGACGCGGGACGGACCGAGGCTTGGGGACCTGCGTCTGCGGCGTATGGTCACGCGGTGGCGTCGGGTCGAAGACGGCCCAAATGCCGCCCGCGAACTCGACCTCCACCCAGGCACGAATGTCGGAGCCTCGCAGGGACGCGGCACCCCCCTGGGAGCCGCCCTCCGGGTAGGCGCCCATGACGACGCGCGCGTTAATGCCCAGCTCGTGGAGCATGAGGGCCATGAGGGCCGTGTACTGTTGGTCGTCACCGATCAGGTTCTCATCCCCGGAGAGCATGCGCTGGAGTCGGTCGGTGCGAACGCCCGGACGCGAGTACTGGGTGTTCTCGTTGAGGTAGAAGCCGTTGGTTGACAGGTAGTGTTCGATTGCGCGGGCGGCCGCAAGCGACGTCGACGCGTTCTGCGTCAGGTCGGTGGCTTTCGCGGCAATGCCTTCGGGCACGTTCGTGTCCTTGGACGTGTTGGGCATGACCGCCAGGGAGGCGAGGTCCTCGTCGCGCACCGGATCCGTGAAGCTGGTGCGCACGTCGTAGGTCATCGTTCCCGCGCGCCCAGTGGTCAGCGCCGCGTTGCCCCACGTGTCAACGAAGAGGCCGTCCTGCTGCCCAGCACTGTCCGCCCCGACGAACGTAATCTGCGAGGGCGTTCCCAGGACGGGCACCCACGGGCCCGACATGCCGATGGCCGACACGGTGACGGTCGAATCCCCTTCAGCGCGTCCAGGGATGGTCGTCTCGACGGGGATATAACCGGAGTGCCCGTCGCCACGGTTCTCGGACATTCCGAAGGTCGTGCCGTCGTAAACGTCCATCGCAGCGATGCGCACCCGCTGGTTTTCAGGCAGGTTAGAGACGGTCAGAAGCGTCTCGTCCTTCAGGTCGGTCGTGTAGTGACGGAACGAGGCCATGGGCGAGGGGTAGGCCTGGATGTCCAGGGGCGGCTCGACGAGGTCACGACCGACGATGCGGGTACCCGAGGAACCCAGGTAAGAGGCGCCGGGCAGGGCCACCCCTATCGAGATCGCCAGCATGAGGGTCGCGCCGAGGACGCGGGTCCCCACGTAGACGGTGGAGCGGGAGCTGCGCCCGAGAGTGTTCTCCGCGCCGGTCGCACCGGAGCGGCCCACCAGCACGTCCTGTCCCAGCGTGATGCGCTGGTATTGGGCGGCGACGGCCCACCAGGCAGCAAGGAGACCCCACCAGATCAGGACAGCCCACACGGGCAGCGGCTTTGCGGACAGGCCGAAGAACACCGAGATGCCGCCCATCGCGACCAGTGGAACGGAACCCGCCATAGCACGTCCGACGCGCGCGGTGATCAGACCGGACAGGACGGACAGGACGAGGCCGCTCATCCACGGGACCAGGCCGGGACCCGAGTACGCGGACACGGGTGCGGTCAACGTGAGCAGGTCCTTCCACGCGCGGAAGGACCCCAGGACCATGACCTGGAGGGTCTTGCCGGTGGGCAGGAACCCGAAGAGGGCCTCTGAGCGCAGTGCCGCTGCGCTGCCCAATAAAAAGTAGGTTGCCAGGACAACCAGGACAGTCGTGATGGAATCCCAGCGCCACTTGGTCGACGCGGCGGCAATCGTCAAGCCGCAGACCACGCCCGCGCCCGCGGCGATCGCGCCCACTCCCCCGCCGAAGACGGGTTCGAAAGCGGCGACGGGACCGACGAAAAGGAGCGCGAGGACCAGCAGCGACCACATCGGCATGCGCGTACGGAACGTCGCGAAGCGCTGCGTGATTGTCAGCAGGCGTGACCGCGTGGTGCGCGACTTGGGCGGGTGTTCCTCGGAACGTGGGCCGCCGCCGCTTGAAACGTGCGGCTGAGTGGGGTGGTTCGGCGAGCGGGGATCGGCCTTGACGGGCGGGGCCGCCACGGCCTCGTCCTGGGGGTCGATGCGCTGGGCGCGGGGTTTCGTGTTCGTGTTTTTGCTCATGCGAGTCCCCCGGCGACGATGATGCGCGGCAGGTCATCCAGGGTGGAACAGTCGAGGAGGATGCCTCGTCCGAGGTCTCGGCGGGCGCGCGCTTTATCCGCGCCGATACGGATGATGGACACGGGCACGTCGATGGGTGCCAGTCGGGCCAGGTGGGCGGCTTCCATGTCCGAGGTCTGGGGGCCGACAATGAGAGTGAGCGCGGAGACTCCGGGGCGCTGGGCCACGGCCTCGCGCACGCGCAGTGGAAGGTCACCGAAGGACTTAGACGAGACTTCGGATAGGGCGTCCAAGAGACGCATAGCGACCGTCGAGGGCAGCCACGTCTCCGTCGTCGTCACCGACACCGGGCGCGATTCGCGCAGGTTCGACAGACCCAACGAGCCTGTGACCGACACAGCGGTTTCGAACGAATCGTGGTCCCACGCGTCGCGGGAGGTATCCAGCACGATGACGTGGTGGGAGCGGTGGGTCTCCTCGTACTGGCGCACGATAAGCTTGCCGAGGCGCGCCGTGGACTGCCAGTGCACGGCACGCCGGTCGTCGCCCGGCTCGTAGTCGCGCAGCGCGTGGAACGACACGTCGGAACTGGATAGTTTGCCGGTGGACACGCCCTCAACGTCCAGTTGGAAGCCCGTCGCATCGAAAGGCACGCGTATGGTGACTGGGTGGACGTGCAGGACGACGGGTTCGTCCCAGGAGCGCACGCGGCGCAGCAAACCAAGGGGGTCGGAGCGCACTGCGCGTGCGGGACCGACGTTGATGAGTCCCCTGTGACGAGAGGAGATCAGGAACATCTCATCCCACTTCTCGTGAGCGCCCAGCGGCGGCACGACGAACTCGCCCGTGCCTGAGCCGATCGGGAGCTCGATGATGCCAGCGCGCACGGGGCGACCTCGCTCGTTGCGCACTGAGATCTCGCCGACAGCTGTCTGACCGGCGACGATGCGCTCATTAGGCACGCGAATCGAGACGACGTGCGGCGGCTTCCAAGCGACGCGCGTGGCCGCCAGAACCAGGGCGACAACGCCCGCGAGAGCGCATGCCAGTGCCTCGACCCACTCCAGGGTCGCCGCGAGAATCAGGGCTACCACGATGAAGACGGTCAGCGCCCACCCGGTGGGTGTGACCGCACCCGCAAGCGCCTTCAGCGGGTGTACGCGTGAGGCCTGCGCCTTGCGAGGCGAGACCATCGTTGCGTGATCCGTGCGCGTGCCGTCCATTGCGGTGGTGACTCTAAGCGTTAGGCGCCCACCGCCGGCGCGGGCACCGAC
The DNA here is from genome assembly GCF_963540955.1 of Actinomyces bouchesdurhonensis. NCBI lineage: Bacteria > Bacillati > Actinomycetota > Actinomycetes > Actinomycetales > Actinomycetaceae > Actinomyces > Actinomyces bouchesdurhonensis. Next base: position 2,142 of record NZ_CAUTSL010000035.1, on the reverse strand, counting down.
GTGAGCGCACGCTGGATGACGCCCTCGGAGGTGGCGCCGGAGAACGCGGCGTCGGGGTCGACGATAATTCGGTGGGACCACACGGGCACCGCGAGGGCCTTGATGTCGTCTGGCAGGACGAAGTTACGGCCCTGCGCGGCTGCCCACACGCGGGCGCAGCGCACCATGCCGATGGCGCCACGGGTGGACACGCCCAGCAGTGAAGACTCGTCGTCGCGGGTCGCTTCAGCGAGGGCGGCCACGTAGTCCAGGACCGCGCGGTCCGTGTGGTTCGCCGAGGCCAGGGCCGACCAGGCGACGATGTCCTGACCGCTGACGAGGGGACGCAGGTTCTTCGAACGGTCGGGGGCTGCCGAGCCGTCGAGGACGTCGATCATGGCGGCGCGCGAGGGGTAGCCGATCGAGGTCTTCATGAGGAAGCGGTCCAGCTGGGCCTCGGGCAGCGGGTAGGTGCCGGCCTGCTCGACGGGGTTCTGGGTCGCGATGACCATGAAGGGCTGGGGCGCGGGGCGGCGCACGCCGTCGACCGTCACCTGGGCTTCCTCCATGACCTCCAGGAGCGCGGACTGGGTCTTGGGCGAGGCGCGGTTGATCTCGTCGGCCAGGACGATCTCCGCGAAGACGGGGCCGGCGTGGAAGACCCACTCGCCCGTCTTCTGGTTGAACATGTTGACGCCGGTGATGTCCGAGGGCAGCAGGTCGGGGGTGAACTGGATGCGCGAGTGCGTGCCGTCGATGGTGGCGCTGATCGCGCGGGCCAGGGCCGTCTTTCCCGTGCCGGGGGCGTCTTCGAGCAGGAGGTGACCGCCTGCGAACATGGTCGTCAGCGCGAGTCGCACGGCCTGGCGTTTGTCCAGGACCGCCACGGACACGCCGTCGACGAGGCCCTTGAAGACCTGGGCGAACCTGGTTGCATCCTCAATGGAAAGGGTCATGTTTCTACCTTTTGTTGTGTGGCGGGGGTGGTCTATTCGGCGTGACAGTCAATGACGGGAGGCTTCGCGAGGAGCTCATCCGCCGATATGGCCTCGGTCAGGATACCCGTAATCTGAGGGTTGTCCCGCGAGAAGCGGAACTGTGTGACTGAAGAGGGGCGACCGGTCTTCACGCTGCATACGAGGGTCACGCCGGACTGGAAGTTCGAGGCGTTGACGGCACGCAGCGTCATCGAGCCGCACTGCTGCCCATTTCCACACCCGATCTTCCCTTCGAAGGTTGCCTTCACGTTATCGGTCACGTCTCCGGTCTTCACGGTGGTCTTCACCTCGCGGTGCTGGCCATTTTTTCCGGTGACCTGGACGACGATCGTGTACTCGTGGCCGGGCTGCAGGTCCTCGGCCCACCAGTTGGTGAGCGGACCTTGCCAGGTCTGCTTGGTCGAGTCCTTCAGTCCCTCGATCCAGGTACTGGTCTGCGTGATCTCCACTCCGCTCGGATTGGTCCACGAAGCTGCCACGCCCCAGGATTGCTTCTTCTGGACGTAGGACGCGGTTGCTTGGACCTCGAAGGTCGGGATGGGGTCATCGTCGCCGCCACCGTCGCGCTGGCCGTTGCCGACGATGCCGGAGGCCGATACGGAGGGACCCCACACGTAGGACCCATCGTCCTTCGTGCCGCGCTGGCAGAAGTAATAGGTCATGGTCGCACCCGGGGTGAGCGAGCCGACGTCAAAGTCGCCGCGGTCGCCGTTGTTGAGACGAAGGGGGTTGCCGGGTGCCGTGCACCCCGCCGCAGAGTCCGCGTAGAAGAGCTCCAGGTCGGCGGCCGTGTAGCCGTTGCCTTCCTTCAGGCGCGCGTTCGAGATCCTGAGCTTGCCCCAGGCGTTGTCCGAGGGCGGGCCCAGGCGCGGTGCGTCGGGGGCCAGCGGCGTCGTCTTGGCAGGAGTGGGGTCCTCGTGGACGACCGCCGGAATGACGTAACCAGGAGAGGTCGCCGTGTCACCGTTCGCGTTACTGACGGTCACGTACACGGTGAGGGCCACGCCGTAGGGAACGGTCATCTGGGTGGTGGTGGTTCCGCCCGTGACGTTCTTTGTGACGCCATTAACGGAGACGATCGTCTCGCCCCATCGAGCGGTGCCAGAGCTACCCAGGGACCAGGTGATGGTCGCCAGAGCGGCGTTACCGTCGCGCTGCTGGGCCG
>NZ_CAUTSL010000034.1:0-25512 GCF_963540955.1 Actinomyces bouchesdurhonensis | reverse complement strand
CGGGTTGCGAGGGCGTGGCTCGCATGTGGATAGGTTACGCGGATGTGGATAGGTTAATAACCTATCCGGATGCCCATAACCTATCCGGATGTCGATAATCTATCCGCGTGCGGGGTGGGCTCCGGCTGGCGTGCGCGTGCACGGGCGCGGGTTGCGAGGGTGTGGACGTCGGAGCTGGCGTGCTCGGGCGAGGGTGACGAGGATGTGGGCGGCTCGCGTGCGCGTGCGCGTGCGGCGCTGGCCTGCAGATTGAATAGCTACCTGAGAAGCGAAAGAAGGAATGGAACTGTGCGAGAAGACTTGGTCGAGGTTGTGCTACGCGTCGTGGAGGCGATTCCGCCCGGGAGCGCGGCGACCTATGGGATGATCGCCCGTGCCATCGGGACCGGACCGCGCATCGTTGGGCGGATCATGCACGAGTGGGGCGGTGGGGTTCCGTGGTGGCGTGTCGTGAACGTTCACGGAACTTTCCCAACAACTGTCCGAGAGGATGGTTTATCTCACTGGGTGAGCGAGGGGATGCCTCACGATTTTGAGAGAGGAAAACTGCTCCTGGATGAGTGTGTTGTTAGTGAGGAGTGGCTCGATAATGTCGCGCGTACTATCCTTGATGATCTGCGGAATGGTGTGGAAATGTCAGACTCTTAGGGGTGAGATTCGATAACGATTTGATCACGTCGTCATCAATTTGGCTCGCGCACCCTCGTGTGATGCTTTACTCTTAAAGAGACGCCGAAGAGGGCGTTTCCTTGGAGCCGTTTCCGTTAGCGCTAACGAAACCGGGGAAGCAAACTCCAGAAACAGAGAAGTTACTGGTACCCAAGGGGTGAGAAGTGACGAACTTACTAGAGCTCAAGGGGATCTCGAAGACGTTCCCCGGCGTGAAGGCGCTGTCCGACGTGGACCTCGACCTTCGCCCCGGTGAAGTCTTGGGTCTCTGCGGTGAGAACGGAGCGGGCAAGTCCACGCTCATGAAGGTGCTCACCGGTATCCACAAAGCGGACCCGGGCGGTGAAATCTGGCTGCAGGGCGAGCGGGTCGACATTCAGTCCCCGGAGCATGCCCGTTCCCTCGGCCTGTCGATCATTCACCAAGAATTGAACATTGTTCCTGACTTGACCGTTGCCCAGAACCTGTACCTCGGTCGGCCAGGATCCTCGACGTGGTCCTACATCGATGACCGCAAGATGGTACGAGACGCGTATGAGCTGTTCGAACGCCTGAACATGCGGATTGATCCGACCGCGCACTGTCGTGACCTGCCGGTCGCTCGCCTGCAGATGGTTGAGATTGCGCGCGCGCTATCCTTTGATTCGAAGATCCTTGTCATGGACGAGCCTACGGCCCCCCTGACCACGACCGAGACGGAATCGCTGTTCGAGCTGGTGCGCGACTTTGTGTGCCCGACGACGGGCCTGATCTTCATCACGCATCGTATGCCTGAGCTGACGGAACTGACCGACCGTATTTCTGTCCTGCGCGACGGTAAGTACATTGGCACGGTGGAGACGGCCTCGACGCCCATGCGTGAGGTTGTCAAGATGATGGTGGGTCGCGAGGTCCCTGCCGACGCGCGCCCGACGACCAAGCCGCTGTCTGATGAGGTAGTGCTGCGCGTCGAGAACCTCTCGACCGTCAAGGTGGTCCACGATGTTTCGTTCGAGGTGAAGAAGGGCGAGATTTTTGGCTTCGCGGGCCTGGTCGGCGCCGGTCGCTCAGAGGTTGCACGCGCGATCTTTGGTGCGGATCGCCACACGAAAGGCGCGATTTACGTCAACGGAAACAAGGTGTCGATCAAGAGCGCCACGGACGCCGTGAAGAACGGTATCGGTTACCTGTCCGAGGATCGCAAGCAGTACGGTCTGCTTCTGGACAAGGACATCTCGTTCAATACGAGCTTGGCGGCGATGGATAAGTTCACGAAGTTTACTGTCGTCAACGCCAGGAAGATCCGCGAGGTTGCTCGTGACTACGTGAAGAGGCTGCGCACCCGTACGCCGAGTGTGGACGTTGAGGTCCGTTCCTTGTCGGGTGGCAACCAGCAGAAAGTCGTGTTGGCTAAGTGGCTGGAACGTGACTCGGAGGTTTTGATCTTCGATGAGCCGACGCGCGGCATCGACGTGGGTGCGAAGGACGAGATCTATACGCTGCTTGAAAACCTGGCGTCGCAGGGCAAAGCGATCATTGTGATCTCCTCGGAGTTGCCCGAGGTCTTGCGCCTGGCGAACCGTATTGCCGTCATGGCCCACGGTCGCATCATTGGCGTCCTCGACAATGAGGACGCCACCCAAGAAAACATCATGGAACTGGCCACCGTCGGCCAGGAAGAAGTGAACGGAGTACACGCGTGAGCGCCGTCGTCGACAATAAGGGCCTGCAAGCGCCCTCGCCTTTCACCGCTTTCATCAAGAAGAACATGCAGTTGCTGGTCGTGATAGCCGCGCTGGTGGTCATTCTTGTGTTCTTCTCGCTGGCGGAACCCAAATTCGCGTCGACGAAGATCTATCTTGACATCGTCCTTCAGGCCGCGTTCACCGGCGTGATGGCGTTGGGTGCAACCTTCGTGATTGCGACTGGTGGCATTGATCTCTCTGTCGGTACGGGTCTCAGTTTCGTCGCTGTCATGGCCGGTGTCTTCCTGGCGGGGGACAAGATGAATCTGCCGCTCGGCGTCGGCCTTGTGTTGACCATCCTGGTTGGCGCTGGCGTCGGTCTGATCAATGGTCTAAACGTTTCGATTCTGGGGCTGCCGCCGTTTATTGCAACGCTGGCGATGATGATGGTTGCGCGAGGCCTGGCGCTCGTCATTTCGCAGACCCAGTCGATCAAGATTAAGAATCCCGACTACATGGCGTTGGCGACCGGCACGCTGATTCCCCATGTTGCTAACGCGGCGCTCATCTTCGTGCTGTTGACGATCCTGGCGACCTTCCTTATGAATAAGACTCTGCTGGGGCGTTACGCCTTGGCTATTGGCTCCAACGAGGAGGCTACCCGCCTGTCCGGCGTCAACGTTCGCCTGTGGAAGATCATCATCTACGTTGTTGCTGGTGTGTTCATGGCCATCGGTGCCGTTCTTTACTCTGCGCGTCTGGGCCTGGTCCAGCCCGCTGAGGGCGTGGGCATGGAGCTCAACGTTATTGCGGCGGCTGTCATCGGTGGTACGTCTCTGTCGGGTGGCCGTGCCTCGATCCCAGGTGCGCTGGTTGGTGCCCTCATTATGGAAACCCTGAAGAAGGGCCTGATCATGATGAGTATCGCGCAGGACTATCAGTATGTTGTGACGGGTATCGCGATTCTGCTCGCGGTTGCCGTGGACAATATTCGCCGTGCTCGTGAGAACGCGGCCTGACCCATCAACTTTCTCCATATCTATTGAATCCGGACAGAGATGTCCACCGTCCTTTGGTTGGGTGAGCCCGACCAAACCATGAAAGGAATACCAATGCGACCCATCGGACGTTTCATTGCCGTCGCTGCTGTCGGCACCATGGCCCTTGGCTTCACGGCGTGTTCGCGCTCGGAGGATACCTCCACAGCGAGCACTGGCTCGAATACTACTGATTCGGCGCTGACTGTCGAATGTGCGTCGGCGTATGGCGCTGACTGGGAGAATTCGATTAAGGAGGGTGACGGAACCCAGACGGTTTACCTCGTGTCGAAGGGCTTCCAGCACCGTTTCTGGCAGGCCGTGAACGAAGGCGCGGTTGCAGCTGGAAAGGCTTGCAACTACAACGTGAAGTTTGTCGGGCCTCAGAACGAGAAGGCTGTGACAGAGCAGAATGATCTGCTGAACGCGGCGCTCGCTGATAAGCCTGCCGCCATTGGTTTCGCGGCGCTTGATTCGGCTGCGGCCGCTGAGACGCTGGGGCAGATCCAGGCGGAGGGTATCCCCGTGGTTGCCTTCGACTCGGGTGTTGACTCGGATATTCCGGTCACGACGGTTCAGACGGACAACTATGCGGCTGCTGGTGAGGCTGCTGCGAAGATGATTGAGCTCCTGGGCGATAAGCAGGGGTCGGTTGGCATGGTGTGCCACGATCAGACGTCGACGACCGGTAAGCAGAGGTGTGCGGGTTTCAAGGAGTACTTCGAGAAGAATGCTCCGTCGAACCTGACGCTGATTCAGGAGCAGTATGCGGGTGAGGTCGGCCTGGCCGCTGATACCGCTAAGGGCATTATCCAGGGCAACTCGGATGTCATCGGCATGTATGGTTCCAATGAGGCTGCGGCCTCGGGTGTCGTTCAGGGTGTTGGGGAGACCGGCAAGGACGTCACCGTCGTCGGCTTCGATTCGGGCAAGACCCAGATCGACGCCATCAAGGCCGGCAAGGAGGCTGGCGCTGTCACTCAGTCTCCTCAGCGGATGGGTGAGCTGACGGTGAAGGCTGCGATCGCTGCCATTAATGGTGCTTCGCTGCCTACTGTCATCGACTCGGGCTTCGCGTGGTACGACCAGACCAACATTGACAGCGATGAGATCAAGGGCAACCTGTACGAGTGAGTCGCTCGCTTGATAGGGCACGAGGCCGGGGCCGGGTAGGCGCATGCTGAACCGGTGGCCCGCCGCGGGTCCCGCTCCGAATGGTTGGGGCGGGACCTGCGGACCCGGTATTCACTGAATCCAAGGATCCGAGGGGGCGTGCGCCCCCGCGCTCCGACATCGACGTCTTCATGAGGGATGAAGGAATAATGACTGAACACCCCCGCATCGGAATCCGCCCCACGATTGATGGCCGCCGCAAGGGCGTGCGTGAGTCGCTCGAAGAGCAGACTATGAACATGGCGAAGTCTGTCGCCGACCTTTTTACGTCCACGTTGCGTTACCCGGACGGCGCCCCAGTCGAGGTCGTCATCGCTGACACCACGATCGGTCGTGTCCATGAGGCGCAGGCATGCGCGGCGAAGTTCCGTGCGAACAATGTGGGTCTGACCGTGACGGTGACCCCGTGCTGGTGTTATGGCACGGAGACCACGGACATGGATCCGGCGATGCCTCACGCGATTTGGGGCTTCAACGGGACGGAGCGCCCGGGTGCTGTGTACCTGGCGGCTGCTTTGGCTGGCCACGCCCAGATCGGTATTCCCGCTTTCGGTATTTATGGCGAGCATGTGCAGGACGCTGACGACACTTCGATCCCGGAGGACGTGCGTACCCGCCTGATTGATTACGCGACCGCTGGCCTGGCTGTCGCTCAGATGAAGGGCGAGGCTTACCTGTCCATGGGTTCGGTCTCCATGGGTATCGCCGGCTCCGTCGTTAACCCTGACTTCTTCGGCTCTTACCTGGGCATGCGCAACGAGTACATCGATATGAGCGAGTTCACGCGCCGCATCGACGAGGGCATTTATGATCCCGAGGAGTACGAGCAGGCGTACCAGTGGATCCGCGAGAACTTCAAGCAGGGTAAGGACTGGAACCCGCCGGAGTGGCGCTACCCCGACAAGCACGAGGACTGGTGGAAGTTCGTCACCAAGATGACGCTCATCGCTCGCGACCTGATGCACGGCAACCCGCGCCTGGCCGAGCTGGGCTTCGAGGAGGAGGCGGGAGGCCACGGTGCCATCGCTGCCGGCTTCCAGGGCCAGCGCCAGTGGACCGATCACTTCCCGAACGGCGACGTGCTCGAAACTATTTTGAATACGAACTTTGACTGGACCGGCATCCGTCAGCCCTCCGTCGTGGCCACGGAGAACGATTCGCTTAACGGCGCGTCGATGCTGTTCGGCTACCTGCTGACCAACACGCCGCAGATCTTCTCCGACGTGCGCACTTACTGGAGCGCGGAGTCGATCGAGAAGGCGACCGGCTGGAAGCCGGAGGGCCGCGCGGGGGCGGGCCTGCTCGACCTGCGTAACTCCGGCTCCACCACGCTGGACGGCGCAGGCAAGGCCGTGCGCGACGGTAAGAACGTCATCAAGCCCTGGTACGAGCTCACCGAGGAGGACCGTGAGGCCACGCTGGAGGCCACGACCTTCCATCCGGCCTCGACGGGCTACTTCCGCGGCGGCGGCTTCTCGACGCACTTCCGCACCTCGGGCGAGATGCCCGTGACGATGTGCCGCCTGAACCTGGTGCGTGGCCTCGGACCGGTCCTGCAGATCGCCGAGGGCTACACGGTCGAGCTGCCCGACGAGGTCGCCTTCACCATCGAAGAGCGCACCAACATCGAGTGGCCCACCACCTGGTTCGTCCCGAACCTGACGGGTGAGGGCGCCTTCAAGAGCGTCTACGACGTGATGAACAACTGGGGCGCGAACCACGGCGCGATCTCCTATGGCCACATTGGCGGCCAGCTCATCACGCTGGCGTCGATGCTGCGCATCCCGGTCAACATGCATAACGTCCCCGAGGAGCGGATTTTCCGCCCCAAGGCGTGGTCGCTGTTCGGCACCGAGTCCCTGGAGTCCGCGGACTTCCGCGCCTGCCAGACCTTTGGCCCGATGTACCGCTGATGTACGTCCCGTTCGGGCTCGGGTTCCTCTCTCCCCGAGCCCGAACGGGTTCCTTTCCTGGGAATATCTGATTCCGGGATTTGGCCCCGGGACCGGCGATGAGGAAAGCCGCACTACTATCCGGGTGATGGGAGGCGCCGAGCGTGGGCGTTTTGAGCAGGAGACCTTCAATGACCACCGTACTTGCTGTTGACCTTGGTTCCGCGTCGGGGCGGGTTCTCGCCGGAACCCTGCGTGAGGGCCGCTTGGAAGTGACGGACATTCACCGCTTTAAGCACGAGGCGCGCCGCCGCACGGATGGGACGCTCACGTGGGACGTGGCGACGATGGAGGCTGAGACGATCAACGGCCTGACGAAGGCGCTCGAGCAGTTCCCGGATGCCCGCGCGGTCTCGATCGACACGTGGGGCGTGGATTGGGCCCCCCTCGACGAGGACGGACGCCTCGTCGGCGACGTCATCGCCTACCGGGATGAGCGCACCTCCCGCACGCTGCCCGCATTCCGCGAACGCATCGCGGACCGCGAGTTTTTCGACCTGACCGGCAACCAGCCCGCGACCATTAACACGGCGAACCAGCTGTTCGCTTATCTGCGTGAGGACCCCGAGGCGGCGGCCCGCGTGAACTCCGTTCTTTTCTTACCTGACTACTTCGCGTACCGCTTGACCGGTGTCCTCGGTTGGTCGCGTACGATCGCTTCGACTTCTGGGCTGCTGACTCCGGGCGGAGGTGACTTCAACGACGAGGTCTTTGCTCGTCTCGGCATCCCGCGCGGCTGGTTCGGTGAGCTAGCTGCCGACCGTACTGTCGTTGGTCCCTGTACGGTCCCCGGCCTCGAGACCCTCACCGTCGTGCGCGGCGGGGCCCACGATTCGGCGTGCGCGGTCCATGGCTTGCCCATCGAGGAGGGCAAACACGCTTACTTCCTGTCCTGCGGCTCATGGTCGGTGCTCGGAGCCATCGAAGATGCGCCCCTCATGAGTGATGTTGCGTTCCGGATGGGCATCACCAATGAGGGCCGCACTGACGGGGGAGTGCGCCCCCTTTTCAACATCACGGGCATGTGGATTCTGCAGGAGATTCAGCGTCAGTGGGAGCGCGAGGGCACGCCCACGGACACAGACGAATTGGTTGCCCAAGCCCGTGAGTTGCCTCCCGCCCCCGGCGTTTTCGACCCCGATGGTCAGGCCTTCGCGACTCCGGGCGACATGCAACGCAAGATCGATGAGGCCCTGGACGCTCAGGGGGTTGCTCGTCCCGACTCCATGGCCGGCTACGTGCGCGTCATCATCGAGTCTTTCGCCCGCCGTTACGCTCGCGCGATCGGAGAGCTCACGCAGGCCACGGGGCGAGCACCCGATCAGCTCAACCTCGTCGGTGGCGGCGCCCGTAACCGTCTGCTGTGCGACCTGACCGCCCAGATCGCGGGCGTGATTGTCGTGCGCGGCCCTATCGAGGCCTCGACTTTCGGTTCTCTCCTGGCCCAGCTCGAAACGATTGGCGTCATGGCGCCGCACGACCGAGCATCCGTCATCGCTGCGAGCGCGTCGACTCATGTCCACACACCGACGCTCGCCTAAGAAAGTCTCGCTGGCGGACATCGCGCGAGCGGGCGGCGTTTCCACGAATACCGTCTCGCGTGTCGTGCGCGGCGACCCGGAAGTCTCGGAGAAGACGCGGGCGAGGATCGCCAAGCTCGTCGAGGAGCTGGGCTACGTGCCCAACTACGCGGCGCGGGCGCTCGCGGCCAAGCGGACGAACGTGTTGCAGGTCGTACTGGCCGCGCCTATGTTCCACGGTCACGGCACGGTGCTCCTGTCGATCCTCAATGCCTCGGCGCAGGCCGGGTATCACGTGTCCCTGTCCTACGCGTATGGGCCGGACGGGCAGTTGCGCTCCGATTTTGCGCCCTTCGACGTGGATGGCGTCATCATCCTGGGTGGCCAGGATCCGACGATCGACGTCGCGATTGAGTCGGGTAAGCGTTTTCCGACGGTGCTGGTGCTGACGAGCGAGAAGGGTCTTGATGGTATTTCGACGGTCGCTGTGGATAATGTGCGCGGCGCGCGGCTGGCTGCGGAACATTTGTTGGCGCAGGGCCTGACTGACGTGATTCATATCGCTGGTCCCGATGGGTGGTCGGATGCGCAGATGCGTCGGATTGGGTACGAGCAGGCGTGCGATGCTTACGGTGTTGAGCCGGTTATTTTGCAACCTGATTCGTGGGATTCGCGTGACGGCTACGACGTGATGCGTGCGGCGGGCCGTTTGCCGCAGGGCGTCCAGGCGGCGAACGATCAGTTGGCTTTGGGCGCGATGCGCTTCATCTACGAGCGTGGGGGTGTGGTTCCCCGCGATGTGCGGGTCGTTGGGTTTGACGACATTGATGGCGCTGATTCGTATGCGCCGCCTTTGACGACGATTCATCAGCCGTTTGATCGTCTGGGTCGTACGGCGGTTCGTCTGGTGCGCTCGCTCATGGGTGGTGGTCCGTCCCAAGACATTGTTATTGATCCTGAGCTGGTCATCCGGGCCAGTTCTCACATGTGAGAAAGGTATGTTCATGCTGTATGGTCCTATGACTCATCCTCAGTTCCTGCGCGCGCTGGCCGCGGCCGGTCACGGGTCGAAGGTTTTGTTGGCGGATGCGAATTATCCGCATACGACGGGTGTGAACCCGCGATGCGAGCTCATTTCCCTCAACCTCGCCCCGGGCCTGTTGGACGTCAGTCAGGTCCTTGACGTGCTCAAGCGGACGATTCCGATCGAGCGCGCCGAGATTATGACTCCCGCGCCCGACGCCGATCCGGTGGAGATTCCGATCCACGACGAGTTCCGAGCGGCGTTGCCGGGTGTGGAGTTTGGTGAGTTGTCTCGCTGGGATTTTTACGATGCTGCGCGCAGTGAGGATGTGGGTATCGTGGTGGCGACGGGGGAGCAGCGCCTGTATGGCAATCTGCTGCTGACGGTGGGTGTGCGTGCGCCGGGGGAGTAGTGCCTCTTCTTGGTGCGAGGCCTGGGCCGGGGTAGGCAACGATCTGCACTTTCGTTTCGTTTTCGTTTAAACGGTGGTGTGATTGGCGAGGTTTCGCGTGTGTGGCAGCGGGCGGGCGGTTCGATGTGGACCGTCCGCTCGTTCATTTATCTTTGATATGTCAGGGCAATTGGGTTTTGGTTTGCCGGATGTGCGTAGGGATGTTCTGGGGGGTGTGTTGTTGAAAATTATCCTTACGTGATGTTGCATACTTTCGTTTAAGTGACTATTCTGTCCTTAACGAAAGTCAAAGCGACAGAGGGTTGTCGCGGATGTATCACGAGGTGAAACCATGGGACGTGCAGAGGAACGCACGAACTACATCTTGGATCGCCTTGCTCGAGAGGGTGAGGTGAGTGTCGCGCAGCTCGCCTCCGACCTGGGCGTTTCCCCCGTCACCATTCGTGCCTCGCTCAAGACCCTCGATGAGCAGGGCTACCTGGTGCGCACCCACGGAGGGGCCCGCCCCACCACCTTCCGCAACATCCACCTGCGTCAACATGATCGCGTGGACCAGAAAGAGCGAATTGCGCGGGCCGCCGCCGACATGATCCACGACGACGACCGGATCATGATCGAGGCCGGCACCACCTGCGCCCTCATCGTCAAGTACCTCACCGGTAAGCGGGGAGTCCAGGTCCTGACCAACTCCGTCCTGGTCTTCGCTAACGCGCGCTCCAACCCGCACCTGAACATTACGCTGACGGGCGGACATTTCCGCGCCGAATCCGAGTCCCTCGTAGGACCCGTCGCCGAGCGCGCCATCAATGACTTCAACGCGCGCATCGCGTTCCTCGGAACGGACGGTTTCAGCGTTGATCGCGGCCTGACTACCCAACTCGTCGAGGGTGGACAGGTTGGTTCCATCATGCGCACACGCGCACAAGAGACGTGGCTGCTCACAGACTCCTCAAAGTATGGGGAGGCCGGCTTCGTCACCTTCATGGGGATCGACCAGGTCACCGGAATCATCACCGACGATGAGATCCCCGAAGAATCCATCAAGGAATTGGCCGAGCGCACCACGCTGCGCATCGTCTAGGAGGAATTACATGGCCACCATCGTGGTGATGCCCCAGCTGGGCAACTCTGTTGAGTCATGCATCATCGTCGAGTGGATGATCGCAGAAGGCGACAGCGTCGCCGTAGACCAGACCCTCGCGTCCATCGAAACGGACAAGTCGACGATGGAGGTCCCCTCCACCGCCGAAGGAACCGTCTTGAAGATCCTGTGGGAAGAAGGCGACGAAGTCCCCGTCAAGGATCCCCTCATCATCGTCGGAGAACCCGGAGAGGACATCTCCGGCCTCGTGCCCGGAGGCGATGACGCCCCCGTCGAGGATGCACCCGAAAAGGCGACCGCCGCACCCGAGCAGGCTGCCCCCGCCTTTGCCACCGAGCGAGCCACCGGCGCGGTCTCCCCGCGCGCCCGCGCCCTGGCCGCATCCGCAGGCGTGGACGCCTCGGCCATCTCCGAGGGCTCCGGCCCGCACGGCCGCGTCATCGAGCGTGACGTCGCCGCAGCGATCGCCGCCGGACCGGTCCTGACCTCCGCCGCGCGCGCCGCCGGCGTGAGCGCGACCGAAGGCACCGGCATCGGTGGGCGTGTGTCCGTCGCCGACGCAGGCCGCGTCGCCCAGGCCGCCGAGGCCTCGGCCCCCACCGCTGTCGCCGCCCCCGCGGGCGCAGACTTCCCCGGCGCCTCGACCTCCGCCCCGCTCAAGGGCGTGCGCAAGGTCGTCGCCAAGCGCATGATGGAGTCCCTGACCTCCACCGCGCAGCTGACCCTCAACACGACGGCTAACGCCGCCGGTATCCTCGCGATGCGCAAGCGGGTCAAGAACGCGGACGAGGCCCTGGGCCTGAACAAGATCACGCTCAACGACCTGGTCTGCTTCGCGGTGTCGCGAACCCTGCTCAAGTACCCGGTGTTCAACGCTCACCTTCAGGACGGCGTCCTCACGCAGTTCGAGCAGGTCCACCTCGGCTTCGCGTGCGACACCCCGCGCGGCCTCCTCGTCCCCGTCATCCGCTCCGCGCAGGCCCTGGGCCTCAAGGCGTTCTCCGACGAGGCCAAGCGCCTGGCCGGCGGCGCGATCGACGGCTCCCTGTCGCCCGACTTCCTGAGCGGCGGCACCTTCACGGTCTCCAACATCGGCTCCTTCGGCATCGAGACCTTCACCCCCGTCATCAACCTGCCCCAGACGGCCATCCTGGGCGTCGGCGCGATCACCCCGCGCCCGACCGTGGCAGCCGACGGCACGATCGGCGTGGAGCAGCGCCTCAACCTGTCGCTGACGATCGACCACCAGGTCATCGACGGCGCCGACGGCGCCCGCTTCCTCGCCGACCTGGTCGCCGCCATCGACAACATCGACGTGACCGTCCTGGCCTGAGGAAAGAGGAACACTCATGAGTGACACGCATTTTGACGTCATCGTCCTCGGTGCGGGCCCCGGCGGCTACCTGGCCGCCGAACGCCTCGGCCACGCGGGTAAGAAGGTAGCCCTCGTCGAGAAACAGTACCTGGGCGGCACCTGCCTGAACGTGGGCTGCATCCCCACCAAGACCCTGCTCAACGGCGCGAAGAACTACCTGCACGCCAAGGAAGCCAGCCAGTTCGGCGTGGACGCCCAGGGCGTTGCCGTCAACTGGACGCAGATGCAGGCCTGGAAGGATCAGGTCGTGGGCGGCCTGGTCGCCGGGGTCGCAGCCACCGAGCGCAAGGCGGGCGTGACCGTCATCAACGGACGAGGCCACCTCGACGCCCCCGGTCGCGTGACCGTTGAGGGCACGACTTACACCTCGGACCACGTCATCATCGCGACGGGCTCCGTGCCAGCCATGCCCCCGCTGCCCGGCACCCAGGACAATCCGGCGCTGGTCGATTCCACGGGCATCCTGTCCCTGCCCGAGGTCCCCTCCCACCTCGCGATCATCGGCGGCGGCGTCATCGGCGTCGAATTCGCCTCCCTGTACTCCACCCTCGGCTCCCAGGTGACCGTCATCGAGATGGCCCCCGAGATCCTGCCGTTCATGGACGACGACCTGGCCGCCAAGGCCCGCGCCGCCATGAAGGACGTGACCTTCGAGCTGGGCTGCCGCGTCGAGTCCCTCGACGGGGGCACCGTCCACTACTCCAAGGGCGAGGAGAAGCTGAGCGTCGAGGCCGACGTGGTCCTCATGGCGGTCGGCCGCCGTCCAGCGACGGTGGGCTGGGGTGCCGAAGAGGCCGGCCTCGAGATCAACCGCGGCATCGTCGTCGACGACACGATGCGCACCAACCTGCCCAACGTGTGGGCCATCGGCGACGTCACCGGACGCTCCCTCCTGGCGCACGCCGCCTACCGCATGGCGGAGATCGCCTCGGCGAACATCCTGGACCCCTCCGCCAAGAAGCGTGGCGAGGTCATGCGCTGGCACACCGTCCCGTGGGCCGTCTTCTCGATCCCCGAGGCCGCCGGCGTGGGCCTGACCGAGTCCGCCGCCAAGCGCGAGGGCCGCGACGTCCTCGTCGCTAAGGTCCCCGCCCTCATGTCGGGCCGCTTCATCGCCGAGAACGGCTTCAAGGCCCCCGGCGAGGCGAAGATCCTGGTTGATCCCGCGACCCACCAGGTGCTCGGCATTCACGTCCTGGGCGCCTACGCGGCGGAAATGATCTGGGGCGCGCAGGCAGTCCTCGAGATGGAACTGACCGTCGAAGACCTGCGCCAGGTCGTCTTCCCACACCCCACCGTGTCCGAGGTTATCCGCGAAGCCGCGTGGGCCGTCACGCTCTAACGAACCCCTACGTCAAGGAAGAGTAGAACAATGACTCAGTCTCTTATCATCGACCCCAACGAGGTGCGTCGCCCCGGGCACGTGACGTTCCCCGATGTGCCCGTCAACCAGTACACCTTCGACCGTGAGACCGAGATCGCCCGCTACGGCGAAAAAGGCATGGTCCAGATGCTCCACGACATGATCGTCGTGCGCACCTTCGAGTCGATGCTCGACTCCATCAAGAAGACCGGCCAGTGGCAAGGCATCGAGTACAATCACCGCGGCCCCGCCCACCTCGGCATCGGCCAGGAGAGCGCCTACGTCGGCCAGAGCTACGTGCTGTCGCCCGATGACTTCATCTTCGGCTCGCACCGCTCCCACGGCGAGATCCTCGCCAAGTGCTACTCGGCCATGCACCAGATGGACGAGGGCCAGCTCGAGGGCATCATGAAGGGCTTCCTCGGCGGCGAGACCCTCTCCTACGCTGAGAAGATCGACTACAAGGACACGAAGGATCTGACCGAGAACTTCATCCTCTTCGGCGCCCTCGCAGAGATCTTCGCCCGCAAGTCCGGCTTCAACCGCGGCCTGGGCGGTTCGATGCACACCTTCTTCCTGCCCTTTGGCTCCTACCCGAACAACGCCATCGTCGGCGGCTCCGCCCCGATCGCGAACGGCGCGGCCCTGTTCAAGCGCATCAATCGCAAGCCCGGCATTGTCGTCTCCAACGTCGGTGACGCTGCCCTGGCCTGCGGCCCCGTGTGGGAGGCCATGAACTTTGCGTCGATGGACCAGTTCCGTTCCCTGTGGCGTGAGGAGGACGGCGGCAACCCGCCGATCCTGTTCAACTTCTTCAACAACTTCTACGGCATGGGCGGCCAGACTTTCGGCGAAACCATGGGTTATGAGATCCTCGCCCGCGTGGGCGCGGCCCTCAACCCCGAGGCCATGCACGCCGAGCGCGTCGACGGCATCAACCCGCTGGCCGTCGCGGACGCGACCACCCGCAAGAAGAAGATCCTCGAGGAGGGCCGCGGCCCCGTCCTCATGGACACCATCACCTACCGCTTCTCCGGCCACTCGCCGTCGGACGCCTCCTCGTACCGCACGAAGGAAGAGGTCGAGCTGTGGGAGCAGGTGGACTGCATCAAGGAGTACTCCAACCTGCTCATCTCCAACGGCCTGACCACGCAGGACGAGATCGACGGCTACGCGGCCTCGCTGACCGACAAGCTGGTCAAGGTCCTCAAGCTGGCCATCGACGACGAGGCCACCCCGCGCGTCGCGGACGGCTACATCGACACCGTCATGTTCTCCAATGAGAAGGTCGAGGCCTTCGACGACGCGACCCCCGAGATCGACCTCGAGGACAACCCGCGCGTGAAGGCCCTGGCCAAGAAAGTGCGCTCCTCCGTCGATGCCAGCGGCAAGCCCGTCTCCAAGATGCGCATGTACCAGTTCCGTGACGGCCTCTTCGAGGCGATGCTGCACCGCTTCAAGACCGACCCGACGATGGCCGCATGGGGCGAGGAAAACCGCGACTGGGGCGGCGCCTTCGCCGTCTACCGCGGCCTGACCGAGGCCCTGCCCTACCGTCGCCTCTTCAACTCGCCTATCGCCGAGGCCTCGATCGTGGGCGCCGGCGTCGGCTACGCGATGGCCGGTGGCCGCGCGGTCGTCGAGCTCATGTACTGCGACTTCCTGGGTCGCTCCGGCGACGAGGTCTTCAACCAGATGGCCAAGTGGCAGTCGATGAGCGCCGGCCTGCTCAAGATGCCCCTCGTCCTGCGCGTGTCCGTGGGTTCCAAGTACGGCGCGCAGCACTCCCAGGACTGGAGCGCGCTCGTCGCCCACATCCCGGGCCTCAAGGTCTACTTCCCGACCACCCCGACCGACGCGAAGGGCATGCTCAACCTGGCGCTGGCCGGAACCGATCCGGTTGTGTTCCTGGAGAGCCAGAAGCTCTACGACAAGGGCGAGGACTTCGAGCCCGGCGGCGTGCCCGAGGGCTACTACGAGACCGAAGAAGGCGAGCCGGCGATCCGCCGCGAGGGCACCGACATCACGATCGCCGCCTACGGCGCGACCGTGTACAAGGCCCTGGAAGCCGCGGACGTCCTGGCCGAGAAGTACGGCCTGAGCGCCGAGGTCATTGACCTGCGCTTCGTCGCCCCGCTGAACTACGACAAGCTCATCGCGTCCGTGAAGAAGACCGGTCGCCTCGTCCTCACCTCGGACGCGGTCGAGCGCGGTTCCTTCCTCAACACGGTTGCCGCCAACGTGCAGACCCTCGCCTTCGACGCCCTCGACGCGCCGATCGCGGTCGTCGGCTCGCGTAACGGCATCACGCCCGGACCTGAGCTTGAGTCGTATTTCTTCCCGCAGGTCTCCTGGATCCTCGACTCGATCCACGAGCGCATCCTGCCGCTGCCCGGCCACGTGCCCACCACGAAGCACGCGACCGAGGCCGAGATCGCTCGCCTGAACCGCGAGGGTCTGTAAAGCACTGGGGGCGGGCCGCTCCCCCCCCTTTCCGGCCCGCCCCCGTCCGAGGCTCGCATTCCCTGGTGTGAGCCGCGCGAGGCCGGGGCAAATCTCCTCCTCACCTGTGCCCCGGCCTCGCGCCCCTTCCCCCTGTGCCCACCCCAACGAAGAGATGGCTAAACCCATGGACATCACCAACGACCCGGCTGCAACACCGGCGAAGCGCATCGAGGCGCTGCGCGCGGTAGCCGCCGACGAGCACTTCCCGACCTGGGTGCCCGAGTCGAACAACCACATTCACACCTGCTTCTCCTTCAGCCCCTACACGCCCACGCACGCCGCCCTGCTGGCGCGCCGGGCCGGACTGCGCGTCGTCGGCTCGGTCGACCACGACTCCATCGGCGCGGCGGGCGAGATGAGCGAAGCCACGTCCGTCCTCGGCATGGGCTGTGTCACCGGCTTCGAAATCCGCGCCCGCTTCGGCGAGGGCACGCCGCTCGCGCAGCGCAAGCTCAACAACCCCGACTCTGTGGGGGTGGCCTACATGACCGTCCAGGGCGTGCCCGCCCCGGCACGCGAGACGGTCGCCCAGTGGCTCGCTCCCAGGCGCGCCGCCCGCCTGGAGCGCACCCTCGCGATGGCCGCGCGCGCCAACGCGATCCTCACCGACCTGGGCCTGGAGTCCTTCGACCCGCGCTCCGACATGGTCGGCATCTCCCAGTACGCCAACGGCGGCGGTATCACCGAGCGCCACCTGCTGGCCGCCATGGCCTCGGCCCTGATCCGCGGCTTTGGACGGGGCCCGGCGCTGGTCCAGGGCCTGGACTCGATGGGCGTCGAGGTCCCCGCCTCCCTCGAGAGCGTCCTGTCCGACGCGGACAACCCGCACCTCATGTACGACCTGCTCGGCGTCCTGAAAGCCAACTACCTGGATCGCATCTACATCCAGCCCACCGACGAGCTGCCCAGCGCCGCCGAGGTCGTTGCCTTCGCCGACTCGGTCGGCGCGATCGCCACCTACGCCTACCTGGGCGACGTGTCCGCCTCGCCGACCGGCGACAAGAAGGCCGAAAAGTTCGAGGACGACTTCCTCGACGAGCTCTTCGAACACATGGAGTCCATCGGCCTGCGCGCAGTCACGTACATGCCCCCGCGCAACACCCCCGAGCAGCTGGCGCGCATCCACGCGCTGGCGACCGCCCACGGCATGCTCGAGATTTCGGGTGTCGACATCAACCAGCCCCGCCAGCGCTTCACGTGCGAGGAGCTGCGCCGCCCCGAGTTCGCGGACCTCAACGAGGCCACCTGGGCCCTCGTCGCGCACGAGGCCCTGTCCTCCCTGGACCCCGACCTGCACCTGCTGGGCCGCACGGGCCGCCTGACCCCCGAGGCGCTCGCCCAGCGCATCGCGCAGTACGCGCCCCTGGGGCGCGCGATCGCGGACGGCGAGGACGCCGCCCAGGTCGCCACCCGAGCCACATCGATCAACTGACGAACGCGCATGACGACCGCGCAGAGAAAGCAGAGAAAAGAGAACCATCATGAGTAACGCTCCCGAGGTACGAGGCCTGTTCCTGAAGGCGCTGGGCCGCCCGGTCATCGTAGCGCCCTCCACCGCCGAACCCACCCTCACCTTCGACGGCCCCCTCGCCGAGGTGTGCCCCTGCTCCCTG
The DNA here is from genome assembly GCF_963540955.1 of Actinomyces bouchesdurhonensis. Classification (NCBI taxonomy): domain Bacteria; kingdom Bacillati; phylum Actinomycetota; class Actinomycetes; order Actinomycetales; family Actinomycetaceae; genus Actinomyces; species Actinomyces bouchesdurhonensis. Next base: position 8,103 of record NZ_CAUTSL010000034.1, on the reverse strand, counting down.
AAGGAGACGGAGCTTCCCGTCGTCGTGCGGGCGGGGGAGGAGACCTTCGAGGTGCGCCCCACGCGCACCGGTGAGCGCACCATCAACGGTCGCGTCGCCCTCGTCACGGGCGGCGCGCAGGGATTCGGCGCGGAGATCGCCCGAGGCCTGGTCGAGGCCGGCTGCTTCGTGTACGTCGCCGACCTGAACGGTGAGGGCGCTGCGGCCAAGGCAGCCGAGCTGGGCGGTGAGGGCGTCGCCCACCCGATCACCGTCAACGTCGCCGACGAGGACTCCGTGGCCGCGATGGCCGCCGAGGTCGAGCGCGTCACCGGCGGTCTCGACCTGGTCGTGTCCAACGCCGGCATCGTGCGTGCCGGCTCCGTCCTCGAACAGGACGCCTCAGCATTCCGCCTGTCCACCGACATCAACTACGTGGCCTTCTTCCTGGTCACCAAGCACCTGGGCCAGCTCCTGGCCCGCCAGCACTCCACCGCCCCCGAGTGGCTGACCGACATCATCCAGATCAACTCCAAGTCCGGCCTGGTCGGCTCGAACAAGAACGCCGCCTACGCAGGCTCGAAGTTCGGCGGCATCGGCCTGGTCCAGTCCTTCGCCCTCGAGATGGTCGCCCACGGCGTCAAGGTCAACGCGATCTGCCCCGGCAACTTCTACGACGGCCCCCTCTGGTCCGACCCCGACCGCGGCCTCTTCGTCCAGTACCTGAACTCCGGGAAGGTTCCCGGCGCCAAGACCGTCGCCGACGTCAAGGAGTTCTACGAGGCCAAGGTGCCCATGCGCCGCGGCGCCCAGGGCATCGACGTCCTGCGTGCGATCTTCTACATCGTCGAGCAGGAATATGAAACCGGCCAGGCCGTGCCCGTCACGGGCGGCCAGGTCATGCTCTCCTGACACCGTCTCGAGGCCGTGGACCCTGGGTGTTCACGGTCCCCTCCAAGGGCACCCCGGCCTCGTCCCTCCCGTCCCCACCATCGTTTTCCCTGTGAAGGAGTCAGTCATGACCCAGATTCCCTCCACCCAGTACGCGATTCAGATCGTCGGCAAGGAGGAGTTCGTCGTTAACCCGGCGAAGCCCGTTGACCCCGTCGGCCCGACGCAGATCATGCTCAAAGTTGAAGCCTGCGGCATCTGCTTCTCCGATACGAAGCTGCTCCACCAGTTCGATAGCCACCCGCGCAAGTCCGACGTGGTGGCGGGCATCGACCTGGATGCCCTGAAGGACATTCCGTCCTACCATCCGAACCAGGAGGCGGTGACTCCCGGCCACGAGCCCGTGGTGCGCGTCGTGCAGGTCGGCGAGAAGGTCACGCACTTCAAGGTCGGCGACCGTCTGCTGGTCCAGGCGGACTGGAAACACCTGCGCACCGCGAAATCCAACGGTGCCTTCGGGTACAACTTCGACGGCGCCCTCGAGGAATACGTCGTCGTCGACGAGCGCTGCGTCGTGTCCCCTGACGGCGAAGAGTTCCTCATCCACGTGTCGGAGGGCCCGTCGGCCGCCGCCGTCGGCCTCATTGAGCCGTGGGCGACCGTCGAAGGCTCCTACGCGTGGGCCGAGCGCGATCACGTCGCCGACGGCGGGCGCCTCCTGGTCGTCGGCGAGGGCGACATCGATGCGCTGACCGCCGAGCACAAGCCCGCCGAGGTTGTGCGCGTCGCCGTCGACGCCGTTGAGGGCGCCCTGGGCGAGTTCGACGACGTCGTGTTCTTCGGCTGCGACGCCGACGCGATCGAGAAGGCCGCGCTCCTGATCGGCACCCGCGGCACCATGTGCGTCGTCCTGGGTGGCGGCACCATCGAACGCAAGGTGTCCCTCGACATCGGCCGCGTCCACTACGACTTCATCCGCTTCTGCGGAACGACCGGATCGGACCCGCGCGAGGGCTACGCCTGGATTCCCGCCAACGGAGATCTTCGTGAAAACGACCGTTGCGTCTTCGTCGGCGCCGCCGGCCCGATGGGCGTCATGCACACGATGCGCGCCGTCACCTGCGGCGTGCCCGGCATTAGCGTCGTCGGCACCGACCTGTCGGACGAACGCCTGGCGAACCTCACAAAGGTTGTCGGCCCGACCGCCGAGAAGAACGGCGTGCCGCTGGACATCATCAACACCGCCTCGACTCCCCTGGAGTACGGCTACACCTACGCGACGTGCCTCGTGCCTGTCCCGGCTCTGGTCTCCCAGGCCGTTGACCTGCTGGCTGAGGGTGGCATCCTGAACGCGTTCGCCGGTATCCCGGCCGGAACGTTCGGCGACTTCGACCTGCAGGGCATCATCGAGCGTCAGATCTTCATGCTGGGCACCTCCGGCTCGGACGTCTCCGACATGCGCACGGTCCTGCGCAAGATCGAGGCTGGCATCATCGACACCACGATCTCCCTGTGGGCGATCACCGGCATGGCGGGCTTCGGCGACGCCATCAACTCGGTCATCAACCGCACCTCGGGCGGTAAGATCATGGTCTTCCCCTCCCTGCACGACCTGGGCCTGACCCCCGTGTCCGAGCTCGCCGAGAAGCTGCCGACGGTCGCCGCGAAGCTTGACGCCGCCGGCCTGTGGACCAAGGAGGCCGAGGAGGCGTTGCTCGCCACGGAGTAAGCGCGCGCTCGTGCGATAGGGCCCCGGCCTCGTTCATGTTCCTGGGACGAGGCCGGGGCCCCCTTGTGCCTCGTGCGCCGGGTGCCGGTGGGTGAGTTCGCGGGCGGAGCTGCCGCGGTGTTGGCGGGGCGGAGGCGGTGGCGGGGCTGCCGCGGTGTTGGCGGGGCGGAGGCGGTGGCGGGGCTGCCGCGCCGCCCGTTTTGCAGGAAGTCTCTCGCGAAAAGGGTCCGCGGCGGTCGACTTTCTGTCATCATGGGTGTCAAGCGTTGAGTGGCGGAACAAGGAGGTTGCCGTGAGATTCGACGATTGTGTGATAAGTGAGGGCTACGTGGCGCTGTACACGTGGCTGTGCGGGCAGATGTCCCCGCGCACGCCGCACGCGGCGGACCTCTTTGCACAGGACAGGGAGTGCCTCTACGATGCGTTTCTGTCAGTGCTTGTCGGCACGGGGTTGGGGTTCGCCCGGTTCGACGACAATCGCACCCATCATGGGCTCTACGTCTTCGATTTTTTCGTGGGCGATGAGGCGCCACCCCGGCGTGGGGGAGCGGACGGGCCGGGGGAGTCCCGCGCAGCAGGGCAGCCCTCCCCGGCGGTCGCCACCCCGGCGATGTGCCACGCGATCGTCGACACGTGGCTCGGGGAAACGGGCAGGCGCATCCCGTTCGTGGCCTCTGTGATCGCTTCCGTTGCCACCCTCGAGCTCGTCGCGCGGGTTCGCGTCGACGAGTGTGTCTTTGAGTGTGACCTGCCGCCGGGTTACGCGCGCTCCACCGCGAACATGCCGTTCGAGGACGGGAGCCTGCCGATCGGCTCGCTGGATTTGTGGCTCTTCATAATTGAGGGTGTAGTTGGGGTCTGAATCCTCCGGTTTCGAGGAGGCAGCGGGTGATGTAGTGGGTGAGGTTTCGGAATCCGAGGGCGGATCCGCGTAGGTGTTCGAGGCGGCCGTTGATGGCTTCGGTGGGGCCATTGCTGGTGTGGGGGTGGTCGAAGTAGGCCAGGATGTCCCCGGCTCGACGTTTGAGTGTCCTGCCCAGTGTGATGATCTCTGTGAGGGAGCGTGGCACGTCCGCGTCGCTGAGACGGTCTATTTCGGCTTGCATCAGGGCCTTACCCGCACTCGTGTCGGGCGCCCGGTAGGCGTCGATAATGTTCTGGTAGACGCTCCAGGTGACCTCGAGGGCGACGTGCTCGTCGCCGGAAAACAGGTCGAGTATCTGGTACTGCTGGAGCGGCGTGAGCAGGCATGATCGGGTGTGTAACATCCTGCGGGCCTTGTACAGGGGGTCCGTGGCACGCCCGCGCCGGTGGTGGAGTTCTTGCTGGATGCGCCTGCGGCACTCATCGAGAGCATCACCAGCCAGGTGCACGACGTGGAAGGGATCCATGACCGCCCTTGCGTCTGGGAGTTCTTCAGCGGCGGCGCTTTTGAACCCGGTGAATCCATCCATCGCGACAATCTCAATGTTCTCGCGCCACGTGGCAGGCTGGGAGGCCAGCCAGGTTTTGAAGACCCGCTTGGAGCGGCCCGGGACCATATCCAACAGCCGGGAGGGACCACTGCGATCGTGGACGGGCGTCACGTCCAAGATGACGGTGACGAATTTGTCGCCGTAGGGGGTGTGGCGCCACACGTGTTCATCCACGCCAATGACGCGCACGCCTTCGAACCGGGTCGGGTCGTTGATCAGTGAGCGCTCTCCTTCGGCCAGGACAGCAGTGTTAGCGGTATTCCAGGACACGCCCAAGGCCTGGGCAACGCGCGCCACCGTCAAATGGTGGACGACCAGCCCAGTGAGCGCCCAGCGCACCGCCGCCCGTGAGAGCTTCGCGCGCGGATCGGCCGCTTGGCTCATGTCTTGGCGCCACACGTGAGCACACGTCTCGCACCGGTAGCGGCGCACGCTCACATGCAAAATCGTGGGACGCCACCCGTAGGGCTCGTGCGCCAAGCGCCTGACCACCGTGTCACGAGCCACGCCCTGGCACCCGCAACGTCGACACCACCGATCCTCACCAGTAATACGGCACGCCAACACTGCATGGTCTGCCTCAATGCGCTGACCCGTCACCTCCAACCCCAAGCCATCCAGGCGCGTGAACGCGCTCAGATCAGGGCGATCAAAGATAGTATTGGACATGTCGAGGTCTTTCAGATGGACGGTGTCGGAACCCCCATCATCGAAAGACCTCGACCCATACCCGGCCACGACACGCCCAACCCCGCCAACAACACCTACACCCTCAATTATGAAGAGCCGGATTTGTCCCTGGTTGCCCCTGATCCGCTCATCCACGTCGAGGCGAGCCCGCGATACAGATACGTCGAGGCGAGCCCGCGATACAGATACAAGGGACAGACCCTGTCCTTCTCGGGCTTCGCCGACGCCCTGGCATCGTCCGTGCAGATGGGGCTGGCCGTGGAGTCCTCCATGGCCTCCGCCGTCGGGGTCACTGCCACGCTGCGCGCCCCCCACGACCGGCCTGAGATGCTCGGGTGGGTCGCCGACGCGGTGGCTCGCGCCCTGTCCGCGTGCGGGCACACCGGGGGCGTGCAGATCCGAGCGCGCTTCGCACACGCGCCCGAGTAGGCACTGATCGCCGCGCCGTCGCGCATAGCGAAGCCCCGGCCTCGTCCGTTCATTCAGACGAGGCCGGGGAACGTTGCGAAGGGAGAGGACCCTTACGCGTTGGTCTTCGCGGCGGCGACGGGGGCGTCGTCCTTCCAGAAGTCCAGCTCGTCGGGGTTCAGCCCGATCGAGGAGGCCTTGAAGTGCGGGTCGAGGCCCGCCTTACGCTGCGCCGTGTAGTCGTCAGCGCAGTCGACGGCGATCTTGCCGAGGAACACGATGACGGGCAGGTTGATGAGCGCCATGAGGCCCATCAGGATGTCGCCCAGGTTCCACGCGACCTCAAACTTCAGGAGCGCGCCGCAGAACACCAGGGCAGCGGCCGCGAGGCGGAAAACGGTGAGCATCCAGTGCTTGATCTCGATCTTGCCCAGCAGGAAGCGGAAGTTGACCTCGGCGTAGTAGAAGTTGCCGACCAGCGTGGTGAACGCGAAGAGGAACAGTGCGACCGAGATGAAGACCTGCGCGACGCTCTGGCCGAGCACCGTGGCCATCGCGTCCTTCACGAGCGGAGCACCCGTCACGCCGTCATCATCGCCGACGCCCGAGGACAGGACGACGAACGCGGTGAAGGTACAGATGATCATCGTGTCGATAAAGACGGAGAGCATCTGGACGAGGCCCTGCTTGGCGGGGTGCGACACCGACGCGGAGGCCGCAGCGTTAGGAGCCGAACCGACACCGGCCTCGTTCGAGTAGAGGCCACGCTTGATGCCGTACATCATGGCCGATCCCGCGAAACCGCCGAAGATGGCGTCGAAGTCGAACGCACCCTTGAAAATCGCGGAGAACATCGCGGGAATGTTCTGGTAGTTGACGGCGATGACGACAGCGCCCACACCCAGGTAGATAATCGCCATGATCGGGACCATGTAGCCCGTCACGTCGGTGAGGCGGCGAGTGCCGCCCAGAATCGACACGGCCATGAGGACCGCGAGGATCGCGCCGACGATCCACGGCGTCCAGGTATTCGCCCAGCTGTAGTGCATGAAGGTGTCAGCCACGTTGTAGGAGGCCAGCAAGTTGAAGCCACCCATGTAGGTCAGAATCAAGACGATTGCGAAGAGGTAGGCAAGCCAGCTCGCCTTCAAAGCGGTCTGGATGTAGTAGGCCGGGCCACCGTAGGAGTGGTGGGGGCCCCGCTTCTTGTAGATCTGCGCGAGCGTCGACTCGATGAAGGCCGAGGCGGCGCCGAGCGTGGCAATGACCCACATCCAGAAAACAGAGCCGGCACCGCCGAGAGTCACGGCGGTGGCGACGCCCGCAATGTTACCGACGCCGACGCGCGAGGCCGTGGAAACCATCAGCGCGCGGAAGGAGGACACGCCGCCTTCCTTCTTCGGGGGCTCCATGACGACGCGGAGCGCTTCGATAAACATGCGCAGCGGAAGCGCGCGAGTGAAGAGGAAGAAGAAGAGGCCAACCGCGATCAGAAGCGCGACGAGCAGGTACGTATACATGAAGCCTGAAATCGTATCCAGGGTGCCGGCGAGATCGAAGGCCGGGCTCAGGGTTCCATTCATGGTCGATCCTAGTGTTGAAGGAAGCGGCGAGGCCGCTCGGATGATGCGAGTATAGCCGTCGGGTCAACGCTTGGTAAAGCTTTGGGCAAAAAATGTGATAGTCCTGCTATAGCGCCAGGTCAGGGGTATGCGACGATCGGTTTGAAGCGCGTCGTGGCGCACACTTTGTGTGACATTCTGTGTTCTGGGGCATGAAAATCGCGGAAAAATGGCCTGAAATGGCGCTGAATCTTCTAGAAAACCGCGGAATCCTGCGGAAGTGCGTGCTGAGGGGGGCAAAAAGCCTCGATTTGACGATCGGCGGGCAAGTGCGTAAAGTTCTTCTTGTTGCGCCGAACGGCAGCGAACGAAGCGAGAAGCTTGGTCGTGGGAACTTGGCGCGAAACGCCTTTCGAGATCGCACAGATTTTCTGTGTGCGTTTGAATGTGTGGGTGTTGTTTGTGAACTCGATAGTGTGTTTGTTTGTTTTGTTTATGCCTGTTTTTTGTTTTTGAGTGTTTTTGGTTGGGATTGCTGGCTGGCTGTTTTTGGTTGGTTGGTTTTTCTGGGCTTTAACGTTTTTGTTTTTGTTCGGAGAGTTTGATCCTGGCTCAGGACGAACGCTGGCGGCGTGCTTAACACATGCAAGTCGAACGCTGAAGCCCAGCTTGCTGGGTGGATGAGTGGCGAACGGGTGAGTAACACGTGAGTAACCTGCCCCCTTCTTTGGGATAACGCCCGGAAACGGGTGCTAATACTGGATATTCACTGGCCTTCGCATGGGGGTTGGTGGAAAGGTTTTTTCTGGTGGGGGATGGGCTCGCGGCCTATCAGCTTGTTGGTGGGGTGATGGCTTACCAAGGCTTTGACGGGTAGCCGGCCTGAGAGGGTGACCGGTCACATTGGGACTGAGATACGGCCCAGACTCCTACGGGAGGCAGCAGTGGGGAATATTGCACAATGGGCGCAAGCCTGATGCAGCGACGCCGCGTGAGGGATGGAGGCCTTCGGGTTGTAAACCTCTTTCGCTCATGGTCAAGCCGCAACTCTGGGTTGTGGTGAGGGTAGTGGGTAAAGAAGCGCCGGCTAACTACGTGCCAGCAGCCGCGGTAATACGTAGGGCGCGAGCGTTGTCCGGAATTATTGGGCGTAAAGGGCTTGTAGGCGGTTGGTCGCGTCTGCCGTGAAATCCTCTGGCTTAACTGGGGGCGTGCGGTGGGTACGGGCTGGCTTGAGTGCGGTAGGGGAGACTGGAACTCCTGGTGTAGCGGTGGAATGCGCAGATATCAGGAAGAACACCGGTGGCGAAGGCGGGTCTCTGGGCCGTTACTGACGCTGAGGAGCGAAAGCGTGGGGAGCGAACAGGAT
>NZ_CAUTSL010000033.1:0-25947 GCF_963540955.1 Actinomyces bouchesdurhonensis | reverse complement strand
GTCCCAACCAACTAAAACACCGACTTTCCCGCACCAGAAAGCCAAAAAGTCACCCCTCCAGCAACACGTAGTGTCCTATAACCCCACAAAGCCGCCCCCAGACGCACACCACCCTGGCACGAGAGAGCACACCCCAGACGCACACCACCCGGGCACGACAAAGCCGCCCACGGGGCCATACCACTCGGGCACCAAAGCACCCCCAGACGGACATCACCCGGGAGACAAAGCCGCCCCCCAGACTCACACCAGTCGGGCACAACAAAGCCGCCCGGCCCCACCGGGGCCGGGCGGCGGTGGCGGTAGCGCTGGGATTTGAACCCAGGGTGGCTGTGACACCACACAGCATTTCGAGTGCTGCACCTTCGGCCGCTCGGACACGCTACCTTACCCGAATACTCTACTACAGAAACCCCCGAGCAACGCAAATCGACCCACCCTGGGAGCAGCGACACACTCAAAGAGGACCCCGCTCGCGCAGGTCCTGACACCAAACCTAGCGGGTCGACACCTCGTGGACCGCCAACGGGAGGGCTGACGCAACCGCCAACAGGAAAGCCAACCAGAATGCCGACAGGCTGACCGAAGACATAACCGCCGGGTCAATGCCACTCCGCACAGCACGTTCCGCGCGGGTCCACCCACGAATCAGCCGCCCCCCGTGTCCGGTTCCCTGATCACGTGTACGCGTATCGACAAGCGCACACGTGCGCCGCATCGGCACGCGCCGGGCCAGGGAAGGTGAACCTAAGCTCCGCCTCTCGAAAGCGTTGGCTCGACCACATATTTGGTCTACGCTGTCAGGGTATCTATTCTACGCAGCGAAAGGACTTTTCGTGTCTGCGCCACGTGCGACGAAGGAAACGTCGCTCAAAGAACTAACGCTTCGCGGCATCATCATCGGCGGCATCATTACGCTGGTGTTCACGGCCGCGAACGTGTACCTGGGCCTGAAGGTTGGCCTGACCTTCGCGACCTCGATCCCGGCGGCTGTCATCTCGATGGCTGTCCTGCGATTCTGGGGCGACCACACGGTCCAGGAGAACAACATTGTCCAGACGATCGCGTCGGCGGCGGGCACGCTGTCGGCCGTCATCTTCGTTCTCCCCGGCCTCGTGATTGTGGGCTGGTGGAGTGACTTCCCCTACTGGCAGACCATGTTCGTGTGCGCGGTCGGCGGTTCGTTGGGCGTCATGTACTCGATTCCGCTGCGTCGCGCGCTCGTGACGGGTTCGGACCTGCCCTACCCCGAGGGCGTGGCCGGCGCTGAGATCCTCAAGGTCGGCGACTCGAAGGAGGCCGGCGAGGACAATAAGCGCGGCCTGTTGGCGATCACCTGGGGCGCCCTGGCCTCGGCGGCGATGGCCCTGTTCGGCTACCTGAAGGTGACGGCTTCCGAGGTCGGCGCCGCCTTCAAGATCGGTTCGACGGGCACGATGATCTCGACGTCCTTGTCTCTCGCCCTCATTGGCGTGGGTCACCTGGTCGGCATGACGGTGGGCGTCGCGATGCTCATCGGCATGCTCACCTCCTACGGTGTTCTGTTGCCCCTGTACGCGAACGGCCAGCTGGAGGGCGCGAAGGACCTGACCGCCGCCCTGTCGACGGTCTTCAAGTCGGATGTGCGTTTCATCGGTGCGGGCGTCATGGCGGTCGCCGCCATCTGGACGCTCATCAAGATCATGGGTCCGATTGTCCGCGGCATGTCCGAGTCGCTGCGCGCGTCGCGCGGCGCACAGGAGGCGGGCGCGCAGATCGACCGCACCGAGCAGGACATCCCCGGCAAGTGGGTCATCGTTTCCATCTTCGTGGCCATGATTCCGATCGCGGGCCTGCTGTGGTGGTTCATGCGCGGCACGCAGATCGAGCACAACACGGCGGTCCTGATCGCGGTGTCGGTCCTGTTTATCCTGCTCGCCGGCCTGCTGGTCGCGGCGGTGTGCGGTTACATGGCGGGCCTGATTGGTTCGTCGAATTCGCCGGTGTCGGGCGTGGGCCTGCTGGTCGTCGTCATCACGGCGGTCGTCATCCTGGCTGTGCACGGCCGCGGTTCGACCACGGAGGAGAACACGGCGCTCATCGCCTACACGCTGTTCACGTCCGCGATTGTGTTCTGCATTGCGACGATCGCGAATGATAACTTGCAGGACCTTAAGACGGGCCAGCTGGTGGGCGCGACCCCGTGGAAGCAGCAGGTCGCCCTGGTCATCGGCGTCGTCTTCGGTTCGCTGATCATTCCTCCGGTCCTGGAGCTGATGCAGAACTCCTTCGGTTTCCAGGGTGCGCCGGGCGCTGGCCCGGACGCGCTGGCGGCCCCGCAGGCCTCGCTGATTTCTTCGCTCGCGAAGGGCGTGCTCGGCGGCGGCATCGACTGGAAGCTCCTGGGTATCGGCGCGGCGATCGGCGTCGTCGTCATCATCATTGACGAGGTCTTGCGCCCCGCCTCGAAGGGGAAGCTGGCCCTGCCCCCGCTCGCGGTCGGCATGGGTATCTACCTGCCGGCGTCGCTGACGATCCTGATCCCGATCGGCGGCCTGATTGGCTTCCTGTACAACAGGTGGGCTGACAAGCAGGCGGACGCGGAGCGCGCGAAGCGTTTCGGCACGCTGGCGGCGACGGGCCTGATCGTGGGCGAGTCCCTGTTCGGCGTCGTCTACGCGGGCATCGCGGGCGCGACGGGGTCGGAAGCCCCGCTGGCGCTGCCGTTCATCGGCGACGACTTCACCCCGGTCGCGAACGTGCTCGGCATCGTGTTCTTCGCTGGCGCGACGTGGCTGCTGTACGGCTTCACCCGTAAGATTACGCGCGACGCGGACCGCGAGTCGGCGGCTAATGACGGTGCGCAGAGCGTGCAGGGCTGACCCGATCCGCGCACCTGCCCCGGCCTCGTTCCTGTCCTCAGGGACGAGGCCGGGCTTCGTTATGTGTCCGTGTTCGGTGCTCCGGGCGGAGTGCTGATCCGCCGTGGGCGAGGCCTGGGTTCGTGGCGTGTTCGGCTCCCCCGCGCTGGGGTGAGGTTGCCACCCGCACGGGTGTCCATCAATCCCACGATGTGAGCAACACTGCCCTTTGACAGCTGAAACCAAAGCCCATGTCAAGGCACATTTGACTGTATTTCAGCAAAATTGACTCTTTCATGACTAATAAAAGAATGATACTTTCATAACATGAGTCGCATCCTGGAACCGGACGTCACGTGGCTGCGGGACCCAGGGGCGTCGGTGAACCGCTTGACGGTGCACGCGACGTGGAGGTCACGCAGGCCGCTCCAGATGCTGTCGAGCACCTGGCAGGTTACCGGTGTCACTGGCACCGCTTCGGAGCTGATTGATCGTGCTCCCTCTCATCAGAATTTCAGCGCAACATCCGTGCCTGGCATCCTGGAGCTGGATGGCTCGCGGACGCGCCCGAATGTTTGGGTTCGCTCGGAGGGGGAGGCGAGCGCCGGAGTGTCGTCCGGCGACGTTGTGCGAGCCTCGATTCTGCGTCGCGAGTTCATCTTTGATGCTCCGTTGAAGGATGCGGTTGAGCGCGGCTGGATGATGACCCTGACCTTCGGTGGGTTCTCGGGTCCTCTCTACGCATGGGTCGATGGAACGTTCGTCGGTTTTAGTGCGGATGGTTTCATTCCTGCGGCTTTTGACGTGACGGGCGCGTTGCAGCCCACTCACACGCACACGCTGGTTGCCTTGCTGATGGATTCGCCGGTGTGCTGTCACGGCTTATTCCGCGAGGTGTCGTTGGAGGCGAGGCCGCCGGCGCACATCGTGGATGTGGTGCCGGTGGCGTCCCACGATGGTCGCGCGGGTTCCCTGACGTTGCGGGTTGAGACGACGGGTGGCGTTGAGGTTCACGCCGCGCTCATCAACGAGGCCGAGGGGGTGAGGTTGTGGTCCGCGGTGGCGTCCCCGGATGAGGTCTTTGATGTTCGAGGCCTGGATGTGATCCCGTGGAGCGCGGAAGAGCCGGCGTTGTACCGGCTGATCGTGACGCTACGCGACGAGGAGGGGGTCAAGGACACGGTTTCCCTTGACCTGGGTTTCCGCGACGTTGAGGCGACGGCGCAGGGCGTTGCCCTGGGCGGTAAGGCACTGGTCTTGCGGGGAGTGACCCGCAACGAGTGCGACGGCCGCGCGGGCCTGGCTGTCAACCTTCCAGAGATGGTCGACGACGTCGTGTGGTGTAAGCGCCACGGCGTGAACACGGTTGTGATCACGGGTGCCCCTGGGCACGCGTCTTTCCTTGAGCTGGCGGACGAGTATGGCCTGTACGTCGTCGACTGCGCGTCGAACGTGTACGGCCCGGGGGCGGCACGCGACGAAGCGATCGTGGCGGCGCTTCGGCGAGATCGTGCGCACCCGAGCATCATCGCTTGGGCGATCGGCGAGGAGGAGAACGAGCTGCGCGCAGCCCGCGCGTTGGATGCGACGCGCCCGGAGTACTCGCACGCGTCCTTCCCGGACCTACGTAAGGTGCGAAGCGAGGAGTTGCACTACGCGCCGGTGACGGTGGCGCCCTCGTATTCGGGGGTGACGGTGCGCAACCACATGACCTTCACGTCCACGTCGGACCTGGAGTTCCTGTGCCGCGTGGTCGAGGAGGGCCACGAAACGTGGGAGTATTCGGCATCCCTGGATGTTGGGCCGGGCGAGACGGGCTTCCTGGAGGTGCCGTGGCCCTCCTCGGGCATGCGCGAGGTCTCGGTGCGCCTGTCGTACTCCACGGGGTGGGCGCCGACGGGCTTCGAGATCGCGCGCGGCGAGATGACGGTATAAGTGCCGCAGGTCGCCTGACGATTGCGCGACGAGGCCCGGGAACCCAGCCCAGGCCTCGTGCGCGAAGAGGAGAAACGATCAGCGGAAGGCCGCGCGCCTCGTCGGGATGGTCGGCATGCCGAGCATGACGGAACCGGACCCGCCGCACGACGTCGGCTCTTCGACGTCCACGAGCTGCAAGACGTCGCCGTCGCGCGCCTGAGGGTCCTGCAGGGCGGTGGCGAGCATCAGCTTGATGCGGTTGAGCTGGTTGACCTCGGAGGCACCCGGGTCGTAGTCGACGGCCACGATGTTGGCCTCGGGGTAGCGGGTGCGCAGCGCGCGGAACATACCCTTGCCGACGACGTGGTTGGGCAGGCACGCGAACGGCTGGGCGCAGATGATGTTCGGGCAGCCGTGTTCGATCATGTCGACCATTTCGGCGGTCAGGTACCAGCCTTCGCCGGCCTGGTTGCCCAGGCGCGCAATGTCCTGGGAACGCTCGATCATCTCTTCGATGGGCCGGTGCGGCTCGAACTTGCCGTTCGTCGCCGCGAACGCGCGGTGCACGGGCTTCTCGTACTTCTTGAGCGCCCACAAAACGATCGGCATGATGTAGCGCTGCTTGCCGTCGATGCCCAGGTTCTCCTTGTCCCAAGCGGCGGTCGCCACCGAGTTGTGGAAGAACTGCATGAGGCCGGGCAGTTCGGCCTCGCAGCCCTCGGCCTCGATGACGTCGACCGCGTGGTTGTTGGCGTCGGGGTGGAACTTCACGAGGATCTCGCCGACCAGGCCGACGCGCGGCTTACGCGGGATGTCGCGCAGCGGCAGGGCGTCGAAGGCGTGCACGCATTCGCGGATGAGCTTCCCGTAGGAGGTGCGTCCGCCGAGGGCGCCGACGCGTCCCGACGTGATCCACTCCTGGACGTAGCCGTCCCACGTGCGGTACAGGTCCATCGCGGAGCCGGGCGTGGCCTCGTAGGGGCGCACGCGCAGCAGCATCGACTGGATGGCGTCGCCGATGACGAAGGCCTGGATGGCCTTGTGGATGTGGGGGATGCCCAGGTGGAAGCCCGGGTTGTCCTCGATGCCCTGGACGGACAGGGCGATGACGGGGACCTGCGGGTATCCGGCGTCGCGCAGCCCCTTGCGCAGCAGGGCCGCGTAGTTGCTGGCGCGACACATGCCGCCCGTCTGTGTGATGCCCACCGCCGTGCGGTCGGGGTCGGCGCGCCCGGAGATGAACTCGTCGAGGAGCTGGCCAATGACAACGATCGCCGGGTAGCACGAGTCGTTGTTGACGTATTTGAGGCCAACCTCCATGGAGGCGCGGCTCGTGTGCTCCAGGACGCGCACCTTCAGGCCCGCGCTCGCGAACAGCGGGGTGAGGAAACGGAAATGAATCGGAGACATCTGGGGGGCGAGAATCTCGTAGCCGGCCTCGCGCATCTCCTCAGTGAAGACGGCGCGCGGCTTGATGTGCCCGGCTGCCTCCTCGCGGGCGGCGTCCCCGGAGGGGTCGCGCAGGGTGGCCGTGTCGACGGAACCCGACACCAGGCCCACGGACGAGGCGGGGGCCAGTCCCGCTCCCGCGCCGTTCTCGCCGTCGCCGGCCCCGGCCTCGTTAATCGCGGAGGTGAGGGAGGCGCGCTCGGTGATCGCCGCGTCGAGGGAACGCAGGCGAATCTTGGCGGCGCCCAGGTTGGAGACCTCGTCGATCTTGAGGACGGTGTGCACGTCGCCGCGGCCCTCAAGGATCTCCTGGACCTGGTCGGCGGTGATCGCGTCGACGCCGCAGCCGAAGGAGTTGAGCTGGACCATCTCAAGGTCGGGCTCGTCGCCGACGCGGGCGGCGGCCTCGTAAAGGCGCGAGTGGTAGGACCACTGGTCGAGGACGCGCAGGGGTCGCTCGAGGCGCGCGTCAATGATGGAGTCCTCGGTGAGGACGGCCATGCCCAGGCCGACGATGACCTCGGGGATGCCGTGGTTGATCTCGGGGTCGAGGTGGTAGGGGCGGCCAGCGAGCACGATGCCGCGCACGCCGTGCTCACGCATCCACTCGATCGTCTCGACGCCCTTCGCGCGGATCTCGGCCTTGACGGCGGCGTCCTCCTCCCACGCCTTGTCCAGGGCGGCCTTCATCTCCTCGACGGGGATGTCGTAGCCGTATTCCTTGAAGGTCTTGGACAGGTGGGCGGGCAGGTAGTCGCGGTTGCCGAAGTTGACGAAGGGGCTGATGAACTTTGTGCCCGGTTCCGCCAGGCGCTCCATGTTGTTGCGGATGACCTCGGGGTAGGTCGCCACGATGGGGCAGTTGAAGGAGTTCTCGGACTCGGTGAGCTTCTGCTCGAAGTCGACGCAGGGGTAGAAGATCGTCGTGATGCCCTTGTCCAGCAGGGACTCGATGTGCCCGTGGACGAGCTTGGCCGGGTAACACACGTTCTCCGAGGGGATGGACTCCATGCCGGTCTCGAAGAGGTCGTGGTTGGAGCGGCCCGAGATCATGACGCGGAAGCCCAGCGCGGTGAGCATCGTGAACCAGAACGGGTAGTTCTCGTACATGCCGAGCACGCGCGGGATGCCGATGTCGCCGCGGAACGCCTTCTTCTCGGTGAGGCGACGGTAGCCGAAAATCCGCTTGTACTTCCAGTCGTAGAGGTTAGGCAGCTCGGACTTCTTGGGCACGCGCTCCAGAGACGCGCCGCGCTCGCAGCGGTTGCCCGACACGTGACGCTCGCCGTTGGAGAACGTCGAGATCGTCATCTGGCAGTGGTTCTGGCACAGGCGGCACGTCTTGCGGGTCGTCTCCACGCTGAAGCCCTCGAGGGCTTCGATCGTGGCGAGCGTCGAGGTCCCCTCCCCCGTGTCGTGCATGCGCGCGGTCAGGGCGGCGCCGTAGGCACCCATGAGGCCCGCGATGTCGGGGCGCACGACCTCGCGGCCGGTAAGCAGCTCGAAGGCGCGCAGCACCGAGTCGTTGAGGAAGGTGCCGCCCTGAACGACGACACGCTCACCCAGGTCCGAGGGCTCCTTAAGCTTGATGACCTTATAGAGGGCGTTACGCACGACGGAATAGGACAGGCCGGCGCTGATGTCGCGCACGTCCGCGCCTTCCTTCTGCGCCTGCTTGACGGAGGAGTTCATGAACACCGTGCAGCGGGTGCCCAGATCCACGGGGGAGGAGGATTCCATGGCCATGCGCGCAAAGGTTCGCACGTCGGTGCCCATGGTCTGCGCGAAGGTCTGGAGGAAGGAACCGCAGCCCGAGGAGCAGGCCTCGTTCACGGAAATGGAGTCCACCGCATGGTCACGGATACGCAGGTACTTCATGTCCTGGCCGCCGATGTCGATGACGGAGGTGACGCCCGGGCAGATGAATTCGGCGGCGCGGTAGTGGGCCATCGTCTCGATCTCGCCCTCGTCCATGGTGAGGGCAGCCTTGACCAGGCCCTCGCCGTAGCCGGTCGCGCACGAGCGGCCGATCTCGCAGCCCTGCGGCAGCGCGCCTCGCACGGCGCGCACGATGTCGACGGCCGCGGCCACGGGGTCGCCCTCGTTGGAGGCGTAGTGGGTGAAGACGATGCGGTCCTGAGAGTCGATGACGACGGCCTTAATCGTCGTGGAGCCCGCGTCGATGCCGAGCCAGCAGCGGCCCTCGGCCTCGTCGAGGCTGGCCTTGGGGATGACGTCGAGGCTGTGGCGGGCCATGAACTCCTCGCGGTCCTCGGGGGTGGCGAAGAGCGGGTCCATGCGCGGGGATTCAACCTGAACGGGGGCGGCGGCGAGGCGCTCCATGAGGGTCGTGAGCTTCTCACCGCGGGTCTCGACGGAGGTCGCGCCAGCCTCCTCGGCCTGGCGCGCCCGCTTGGCGGCCTCCTTCTGCGCGAGGAGGGCCGCGCCAATCGCGACGTAGAGCTGGGCGTCGTCGGGGGTGACGAAGGCGTCGGCCTTGGGCAGGAGCGCCTTGTAGGCCTCGCGCAGGGCGGGCAGGAAGTGCAGGGGGCCGCCGAGGAACATAACGGTGCCGCGGATCGGGCGCCCGCACGCCAGGCCCGCGATGGTCTGGGTGGCGACCGCGTTGAAGATGGAGGCGGCCAGATCCTCGTGGGCGGCACCCTGGTTGATGAGGGGCTGGATGTCGGACTTGGCGAAGACGCCGCAGCGCGAGGCGATCGGGTAGAGCTGGGTGTGGCGGGTCGCCATCTCGCCGAGGCCGGAGGCGTCCGTGTGCAGGAGGGTCGCCATCTGGTCGATGAAGGCGCCCGTGCCGCCCGCGCAGGTGCCGTTCATGCGCTGCTCGGGGGTGGGGTGCAGGTAGGTGAGCTTGGCGTCCTCGCCGCCCAGCTCGATGACGACGTCGACCTCGGGGTGCAGGCGCTGGGTGGCCTCGGTTCCGGCGATGACCTCCTGGACGAAGGGAATGCCCATGGCGCGGGCGGTGGTCAGGCCGCCGGAGCCGGTGATGGACGCGTGGACGCGGGCGCCGGGCAGGGCGCGTTCGACGTCGGCGAGGAGGGCTCCCAGGGATGCACGCACGTCGGCGTTGTGGCGCCGGTAGTCGGAGAAGAGCCGGCGGTTTCCGTCCAGGACGACGGCCTTCACGGTCGTCGAGCCGACGTCGATGCCGAGCTGGTAGGGGCGGCGGTGCTCGCTGGCGCGCTGCGTTGTCATGGGACCTCCTTGAATCACCCATCAACTTAGAGCGCGTGTGTTGCCCCGTCAAAGGTTTGTATTGTCTTCCTCAGACATCCAACTAAAACGGCGTGGAACCAGGGAAAATCGCCTGTATAACGCCTCACGTAGACCGTGAGACGCACGACGCGTCCGACAAGAATTACAACATGTGAAGCGTTGCAAAAATCAACCCCTCGGCAAGATAGAGGTCGCCCCAACCTCGTCGCGCCAGCGCGGCACTGATCTGCCTGCCACGCCTGCACCGCGCATCTTGAGTGCACGACGCACGTTAACCCGCTAAGTGGAGCGTTAACCCGACAGGTGGCCCCCTCAACTCCTCAATGCACACGTTAACCCCTGAGGTGGAGCGTGGGCAGGCGTGCCCATACTCCACCAGTAGGGCCCAGCTGCACATTGACGGGTTAACACAGCCATCCATGCGTCCCGACTGCCACCGATCACGCCACGACACAGGGCCTTGAGACCCGTTAACTGGATGATCCCATCCTTACCGGCGAGCACCATGATTCCAATAGAAGTCACAGATGAGTCGTTGACCGAAAGCTCCATCTAGCGCTAGACTTTTCACCACTACGTCAGATGCCCAGGGGTTCTGCTCCAGGGTATCGGGGGGTCGGATCTCAGATTCGGCCCCCTCATAATTTTCGGTACAGCTAGGTCCGC
Source organism: Actinomyces bouchesdurhonensis (assembly GCF_963540955.1). NCBI lineage: Bacteria > Bacillati > Actinomycetota > Actinomycetes > Actinomycetales > Actinomycetaceae > Actinomyces > Actinomyces bouchesdurhonensis. Next base: position 15,835 of record NZ_CAUTSL010000033.1, on the reverse strand, counting down.
ATGAAGCAGTGCATCACCGTCGATGAGCAGATTGCCCTACTGAAGAATCACGGAGTCTCCTTCGACCTCATGTCTGAGGCAGAGGCCCGAGAGTTCTTATATTCGCGCTCCTATTTCTTCAAAATCAAGTCCTACGAACGCAACTACACCCGCATCGAAAAGGATCGTTCTTACACCTACTCTGGACTCGACTTCGGCCACCTCGTCGAGCTGTCATACATCGATTTTACCCTGAGTCGCATCTGCCTCTCACTGGCGCTGAGTACCGAGCATTTTCTCAAAGTTCGACTCAATCAGCTCATTATGAACGATCCTAAACCGGACCTGTCAGAGGTGCTCGTGCGCCGCATTCTCAACGGCGACACATCCTCCATCCGCTCCAACCCCTACACCGAGGACATGTGGGTGGCGTGCGATGGCAATCCTTCCATCTGACACCTGTGGGAATTGCTCCCATTGAACGAACATATCCGCCTCTACTCGTCTTACTTCGATTACAGAGGAGAGAGAGCGCTCCCTTCGCTCACCTGTTACTCATCGTACGTAAGCTCCGAAACGCTGTTTCCCATGGCAACTGCCTGCTCGCCGATGTCTCACGTCCTTCGGAACAGCGTCGTCAATCTGGGGGGCAGAAATACGACAAGGAGGTGACGCTCACGGCCCTTCGTATGTGCGAAGTCAGCCCGCGTCGTAATTCCGGCAAGAAAAAGGCCCTCAACGAGGCACTGGATCGGCTCGTTGTCAACAACTTCGCTGCTGCCCTTCTCTACCATCTCGAGTTCGCTGATTCACACAAAGCTCTGAACCATATGGTGGCTGATCTCAAGCATTTTAATGAGAGAATCGAGCGGCATCGTCCGCTGTTCTTCGGGGACTTGCACGTCGAAACCCCGCGCAATCAGCTCGTCAATTCAACACTGAGCGCCATTCAACGTCTGATCGTCGGATATTGCCGACAGGCAGAACGAAAACTCACGAAACTGACACCCATCGACTACTCAGCGGCTGTGACCAGACCTGTACACCCCGACTCACTCACGGGCGGCGACGGGGATTGCACGGACCTGGGTGGCCTTGACGCTCGCCCATAGCGTGTCACCCACGCCGAGGCCGAGGTCGGCCCACGCGGAGGCGGTGACGCGGGCGTTCACCGAGACTCCCCCCGCGAGCGCGACGCGCACGCTCACGAGGGAGCCGTCGAGGTCGATGCCCGCAACGACTCCGGGCAGAACGGACCGCGGCGAGGCGTGGGATTCCTCGCGGGAGAGGGCCACGGCCTCGGGTGGGAAGGTCAGGGCGACGCGCGCCGACTCTTCTCCGGAGGTGACGCCGTCGGAGGCCGCCCACAGCGCTCCCTCGCCGACGCGCACGCCGACGAGGCCGGGGCGGGCGACGGCGGGTCCGGTGACGATGTTGAGGCCGGCCAGGCGGGCGGCGAACACCGAGGAGGGCGAGGCGAGCACGCGCGCAGGTGAGCCTTCCTCGACGACGCTGCCATCCCCCATGACGATCATGTGGGAGGCGAGGGCCAGGACCTCGGCGATGTCGTGGGAAACCAGCAGGGTCGTGATCCCCGCGCCCATCAGGCGCTCGCGTAGGACGGCGGATACCTGGGTGGTGGCTTCGACGTCGAGGGCGGCCGTGGGCTCGTCGAGGATGAGGACCTCGGGCCGGAAGACGAGCGCCCGGGCGATGGCGACGCGCGCGGCTTGGCCGCCCGACAGGTCGGAGGCGCGCCGGTGGGCCAGGTCCGCGATGCCGACGGCCCGCAGCTGGTCGAGGGCGGCGGCCCGGGCCTCAGCTCGCCCGACGCCGCGCACGCGCAGCGGGAACGCGACGTTGGCGACCACGCTCATGTGGGTGAAGATGCGCGGGGCCTGGGAGACCATGGCGACGCCACGCCTGCGCGCGGGCACGAAGGTGGCGGCGTCGTCGACGACGCGCTCACCGATCTGCGCGCGACCCGAGTCGAGGCGCAGGGTACCGGCGATGACCTGGGCGAGCGTGGACTTTCCGGCGCCGTTGTGACCGACGACCGCGGTGACGAGGCCGGGGCGCAGCGCCGCGTCGACGTTCCAGCCGCGCTCACTCACGGTCCCGGCAACGTGGACGGCAGCGCCCGCTACGCCCGCAGCATCGTCATCCGAGGCGACGAGGCTACATCCGGGATCAGCCGCCGCCGATCCCCCGGCGCGAGCACCCGCGGCAGCCTCGGACGTAGAACCGCGCCCCGGCCTCGTCGATGACAGGCTCGCGCGCAGGAACGAGACAGCACGCCCCCACGGGGTTTCCGTGAGCGCGACGACGAGCGCCGCGACCCCGAGGAGGACGACGCCGAGCGCGAGGGCCAGGTCCGCGTCAGACTCGCGGGCCAAATAGATCTGGAGGGGCATCGTGCGGGTCACGCCCTGCATGGAGCCCGCGAAGGTGAGGGTGGCGCCGAATTCGCCGAGGCAGCGGGCCAGCGCGAGCGCCGCGCCGCGACCGAGGCCGGGCAGGACCGTGGGCAGCGTGATCTGCCAGAAAACGCGCGAGGGCGAGGCGCCCAGGGAGGAGGCCATCTCGTCGAGCCCCTGCTCGCGGGAGCGCAGCGCGGACTCGAGGGTGACGATGAGGAAGGGCAGAGAGACGAAGACTTGCGCGATGACGACCGCGGTCGTCGTGAACGCGATGTCGAGGCCGGCGCCGCTCAGCAGAGCGCCCAACGTCGAGCGCCTGCCGAAGGCCGCGAGGAGCGCGATGCCGGCGACGACGGGCGGCAGCGAGAGGGGCAGGGCGACGAGGATGCGGGCGGCGCGCACGCCGCGCCACGAGCGGGACAGGAGGAGGGCCGCCGGGACTCCAAGGAGGAGGTCGACGCCGAGGGCCACGGCGCAGGTGCGCAGGGAGAGCGCGAGGGCGGCGGAGGCCTCGTCGGTGGCGAGGGTCGCTCCCAGGGTCGCCCAGTTGACGCGCCCCAGCATGAAGGCGAGGGGCAGGACCAGGAAGCACAGGGCGAGCGCGCCGAGGCCCCCCGCCCAGACGGGCAGGGGGCTCACGGCGGGTGTCCTCCGCGACTTCACGGGTCGACGTTACTTCGCGGCGGGCGTGAAGCCGGCCTCTTCGAGAGTGGCCTGTCCTTCGGTCGAGAGGACCAGGTCGATCCACTTCTGGCCGTAGTCCTTCTTGGTGGAGGCGCTCACGAGGGCGATCGGGTACTTGTTGACGGCCTCGTCGGCGCCCTGAATCTCGACGGTGTCGACGGCGTCGCCTTCGGCGAGGGCGTCGGTCTTGTAGACGATGCCGGCGTCAGCCTGGCCGGAGGACACCTTGCCACGCACGTCGGTGACGGCCTGCTCCTCGGAGACGGGGTTGAGGGTGACGCCGAGCTTGTCGGTGAGGGTCTTGGTGAGCTTGCCGCAGGGGACCTCGGGGGCGCAGATGACGAGCTTGGCGCCGTCGAGGGAGGAGTCGAGGCCGGTAATGCCCGCGGGGTTGCCGGGGGTGGTGATGAGGGTCAGGGTGTTGGTGACGAAGATGGTCTGAGCGTCGACCTGGCCGGCGTCGGCGGCCTTCTTCATGGTGGATTCGTTGGCGGTGGCCAGGACGTCGACGTCCGCGCCCTCGCCGAGCTGGGTGACCAGGTCCTGGGAGCCCGCGAAGTTAAAGCGGACGTCCACCTCGGGGTTGGCGGCCTCGAAGGTCTTCTCGAGCTCGCCGAAGGTTTCGGTCAGGGAGGCGGCGGCGTAGACGTTGAGAACGACGGGGCCGGCGGGCTGGTTCGCCTCGGACGAGGCCGTGGAGTCGGCGGGTGTCGAGCCGGAGTTGCAGGCGGCGAGGGCCAGTGCGGCGGCGCCCAGGATGGGAAGGATGCGAAGGGAACGCACTCGTCTCTCCTTTTGTGAGGGGATGGAACGCTTTTAATCTAACAAGGGGATATGGGGCACGCAACGCTTGCGCGTTCATGTACCCGAATCATTACTTTTACCTGTGAGAATAAGGGAAACTTACTCACCTATTAAATCGGTGTCAGCCACTTTTATTTCGGTCTGCTGCTCATTCCGACTCGTGACTCCACCCCCAAATCGAGTTCGCACGCGCCCACGGACCATTTGAGTCGGAGCAGCGACGCATAAATTGACCCGACAAGCCCACGCCACCCGCGAGGGACTAGGATCACAGTCACAAGCACATCGCCACCTCACGGAGGACACCATGCCCAAGCCCGTCGCCTACGACCTCAGCCAGATCGACGCCCACATCATCACCTATTCGGACCGCGTACAGCGCGGCACGAAGGAGGACCGGGCGACCCCCGCGTGCGTCGGCGCGCTGACCACAGCGGGCCTGGGCCAGGTGACGATGGCCGCGATCCCCGAGAGTGCCGACGTCCTCGAGACGGAGATCCGCGACGCTCTCGAGGCCGGCGCCCGCTTCGTCCTGATCCTGGGCGGCTCGGGCTTCGGCGTGGGCAACTACGCGCCCGAGGTCGTCCGTTCGATCGTCGAGGTCGAGATCCCCGGCGTCGCGGAGCAGATCCGCGCCCACGGCCTGACCAACACCCCCCTGTCGGGCCTGTCCCGCGAGGTCGTCGGCGTGACGGCGCGGGACTCGTCGGGCGCGCTCATCGTTTCCTCTCCCGGCTCGCGCGGCGGCGCGCTCGACACCCTCGAGGTGGTGATCCCCCTGCTGGGAGCAATATTCCACCAGCTCGACGAGGCCCGCTAACCCCCTCTCCTCCCTCCAATGTCGCACGTAATTTGGGTCACCTTACTTTTGTAAGGCATCGAGAAAACCGCAGAATCTCAACGATGCGATTTCAAGGCTTGAAAGGTTTACATGGGAATTACGTGCGACATTTGTGAGTAACCAAACGAGGCCTCGGCCTCGTCACAAAGGCGGAGCCTCAGCCCCGACGACGGAGACCCCCACGCGAGGAGGACGAGCACCGCGCCGCCGATCGCCCACCGGGTCGGGGACGGCGTCGACGCTGTTTCGCTGAACACCACCGTCACCGTGCCGCTGGCCTTGTACTCGGTGAGGGCGCCGGTCTCGTCGAAGTGGTAGGAGACGCCGTCGATGTCGAGCCACTGGGTCGGGTGGCCTCGGTCGGGTGGCGTCGTTCGCCGAGGCCTCGGTCGGGTGGCGTCGGTCAGGAGGCGTAGCCGACCCAGCGGCCAGACTCCGAGAAGATCGAGGAGCGGCCATCGACCTCGCGTGTGCCGGTCACCATGGCGCCCGTGTCGCTCATGTAGTACCAGGCTCCACCATCCAGGACCCAGCCCGTGGCCATCTGGCCACTGCCGTTCAGGTAGTACCAGGCGCCCGCGTCACGCAGCCACCCGGTGACCATGGCACCCGACGTGGAAGAGTAGTACCAGGAAGCACCGACACGGAACCAGCCGGTCGCCATCGCGCCACTGTCGGAGAGGTAGTACCAGGCCCCGCCGCTTGACAGCCATCCCGTGGCCATCTGGCCACTACCGTTCAGGTAGTACCAGGCGCCCGCGTCACGCAGCCACCCGGTGGACATGGCACCCGACGATCCGAAGTAGTACCAGCGATCCTCGACGCGGACCCAGCCCGTGCGCATCGCGCCCGTATGCGGATCCATGTAGTACCAGGTGCCGCGATCGAGCAGCCACCCGGCGCTCATGCGCCCGTTGTTCAGGTAGTACCAGGAGCCGGAGTCCCACATCCAGCCGCTTGCGGCCAGACGTCCGGATGCGCCGACGTAGTACCAGCCCTCTCCGTCGTTCACCCATCCGGAAGTCGCCATCGCGCCGGTCGGTCCCATCCAGTACCAGGACCCGCGGTCGTACACCCAGGTGGATGCTTCGGCGGAGGGCTTACCCGCGAAGTAGTACCAGGAGCCGGAGCGACCTTGCCACCATCCGGTCGTTGCCGAAGGGCGCGCACCCTTGAACCACCAGGCGCGCGGGGTCACCGCACCGTACTCGTGCCCCCAGGATGCGCTCGACAGGTCGTTGTAGGAAATGCCGGAGGAGCTAAAGGTGGCGACGACCGCGGGGATGGAACCCGCCGACCACAGGTCCAGGGTTGGCGCCCACGAGGTATCCCCATGGATGACACTGTCTGAGAGGCTGTCGGGGGCGAACCACTTCGGGCCAGTCTGGACGATCATGGAGGGGCTGAGCGTCTTCATGAACGGCGGGAGGTTCGAGGTCGCCATCCCGTGGTGACCGGCCTTGAGCATGTCGACGTGGCCGACGATCGGGGCGATGCGGTCCTCGTAGCCTCCGCCAGCCTCGAGGTCGGCGGCCAGGTAGGCGGAGTGCCCGAAGGCGCTCACCTTCGCGGTGTACGCGATGAAGTTCGCGTCGCGCACACCGGTTCGCTTGTAATTCTCGGCGGGGTCGGTGGGGATGATCTGAACGTCCATGTCGCCCAGTGCGATGTGGGTGTCATTGTCGTGGATGTCCTGCACGATCGATGCGCCGTACGCGCCTTGCGCCCACCGTGCGGCGGCCATCATGTTGTCGTAGCACCACTGGTTGTCCCACAGGCGTGACTTGTCTGTAATCCACGCGTCGGAATACTCGGGGCTCAGGATTACTTGGGGATGAAACGCGTAGATGATGTCGTCGGCGTTGTCAATGTGGTCTGAGTGGGCGTGGGTGCCCAGGTAGAACGCCAGGTTTGAGGAGGTGACGCCGTGCGATCTCATGTAGCGCAGGACCCAGTCGGTGTCGCCCTTATCTGATTCTTCGGTTCCGTCCCTCCACAGGTAGCGCGGGTCGGATCCGTCGGGCGCGCCCACGCCTTCGCCGCCGTCGACCATGGCGAAGACGCCGCGCGATTCGAGGAGGATGGCGTCCGCGGCACCTTGCGTCGAGAGGATGTGGATTTTTGTCGGTCCGTTCGTGCCGGGGAAGGTGTAGACATGCGCGTTCGCGCCGTTGGCGGATTCTTCGTGGGACGAGGCGTCGGCGCGCTCCGCGGTGTCGCTCGCGTTCGCGCCGTTGGCGGATTCTTCGTGGGACGAGGCGTCGGCGCGCTCCGCGGTGTCGCTCGCGTCGGTGTGCGCGTCCTCCTGGGCGTTGGCGGATTCTTCTTCGCTCTCTTCAGAGTGTGAAGCTTGCGTGTCGCTTGCGCTTGTGTCACCGTGAGTGGTCAGCTGGTCAGTTGGTACGGCAACGGCGACCGGGGCGATGGCAACAGTGAGAAGTCCTGACAGGACGGTTAGCCCAAGCTGGAGCCACGAGCGTCCGTGGTGAGAATGCATAAACATACCTAGGCAAGATGTCAGATCCGAATTATTACCGCACAAACATATACCTGGCAAGCAATTACTGACAACTCATAGATTGAGGTGAGTCTCCCACCAAACCAGATCCTCCGGCGTATCGACATCCCGACACACCCCAGCATCCGCATCCACGCGATCAAGGGTCAGGGAACGAAGCACCCGACGCACCCCCAAGCCGCGCACACTCCCCCACTGCGCCCCGGCCTCGTCAATGACCCGCAACAACGACCCCGCACGATAGACGCCCATCAGGTACTGATCGAAAGGTTCCGGATCGCCGCCACGCAAGATACGACCGTCATACTCTGCGCCCAGCGGAGCGGCTAGGAGACGACGCAGAACATCCGCGATACCCGGGCAATCCACAGACACGACTACCACCCACGCGTCCGCGGGGGCGCCGAGGGCCGACAGACCAACGTCGATCCCCGCCAGGGGGCCGCCTCCCGGCGGATCCTCAAGAGTATGCATCACCCCAGGCGGGAGGCTCACCCCCGGTGGGACAACAGCGACCAGACCCGCGCCAGCAACCTCACTCAACGCGCAACACACTCGGTCGATGAGCCTCGATCCGCCGAACACGAGATCCGGCTTAGAGACTCCGCCCAGGCGCTCACCTCCCCCGCCGCCGACCACCATCCCAGCGGTCTCCGCGCGGGAAAAAAACACGCCCGACGTCGGGGCCTGACACGATCCCACGCCGCTCACCCCCAAGGCGCGAACGTCAGCACATCCGCGCGCTGCGTCGCCGCATCGACCGTGAGCACACGACCAATGAGCGGCTCGCCAACACCCACCAGCATCTTAATGACCTCCGTCGCCATAGCGGTGCCCGCCTGGCCGACAACCGGTCCCAAGACGCCAACCTGGGGCGAGGCCGGGGTGGTTCCCGGAGCGGGCTTCACCGGGTGCAAACTGCGCAGCGTCAGAGATGGGGCGGGCGCGGGGGCACCGGACCAGAAAACACTGACCTGGTAGGCCATGCGCACGACCGTACCCCACACGAGAGGCACGCCGCAGTCCGCGCAGTAATCGGCGACCAGGTACTTCGCATCGAAACTATCCGTGCACTCCACGATCAGATCCCACTCGCGGCCGTGCTCGTCCAGCCACTCGCGGGTCACGTGCCCGTAACGCTCGAAACGCACCCCGGAATTAAGGGCGTTCAGGTGTCGCACCGCCGAATCAGGCTTCGCATCCCCCACGTCAGCCTCGCCATGCAGCAGCTGGCGCTGCAGGTTGGAGACCTCAACGAAGTCCGAATCACAGATGCCGATCGTTCCCACGCCCGCCGCCGTCAAATACAGGAGAACGGGTGACCCCAGGCCCCCCGCTCCCACGACGAGCACGCGAGAAGCCGCCAGGCGCGCCTGGCCCGCCTCACCAATACCCGACACCAGCCAATTACGGCGGAAACGTTCCAACGCAGTGTCCCCGGCCTCGTAGCGCACGGGCGCGCAGCGCAGCGAAACCGCGACACTGCGCCCCGACACCGCGGCATCACGCGAATACGGGTCGCCGATCGTCATGGCTTACAGACCCGACCAGTTATGCGAACCGTCGCTCAGCTCCTGCTTCTTCCAGATCGGCAACTTCGCCTTCACGTCCTCGACGATGCCCTCCACCGCCCGGAACGCCTGGCCGCGATGCTCGGCAGCAACCGCCACCACCATGGCATCCTCACCGATCGCCAGACGGCCCACGCGGTGCCACGCGACGATACGATGCACCCCCGGCCTATTCGCAAACTCCTCAACGATCGCACGTAAAACCTGCGACGACGACGGATGCGACGAATACTCGATCGCATCCACGCTCTCTCCCCCATCATGGTTGCGCACGACACCGATGAACGACGCCACGGCCCCACACGTGTCATCGCGGGCGCTATCAATCAATGAACTCGAGTCGAGGGGAGCGTCAGTAATACCTGTTGCAATCTTTGCTGACATGGGATCCTCCAGGAACGGGAGATACTTACATCCACTCTACGTGACATCGGTCAGGATTTTATGAAAATCCTGACCGACCCCAACAAATGATGAGAAGCTCTCACCCGCCGGCGAAAGGCGGCAACACGTCGATGCGCACGCCCGGCATCAGGTCAGCGTCCAGGCGCGCCGAACGCTCATTCACCAAGAAACTCGATACATCCAGGATGCGCCCCAGCTCCGTGTTCTCCCGGCTCAGGACCCCTATCAACTCACCCAGCGTCGCCGGCGTGCGATCCGCAGGCAGCTCGCGCATGTAGCCGCCCGCCGCCTCAGCCGCACCACCAAAAAAGTGCACCGTCGTCGTCAGCGGCTTCGGGTTCGGCTCATCAAGCGGGCGTAAAACAACCGTCAGGCACAGCGGATTGATTGGATCAACCTCCACCTGCCAGCTCGCGATCCCCGTCGCAGTGCGCTCAAAGATCCGCTCGACGATGCCTCGACGCAGCTCAAGCGCCAGATCATCCGGCGCTCCAGGCTCCGTGAATGGGCACGCCGTCAAAACGACTGCCATCGGATCGGACTCGTGGGGCACCGACGCGAAACCCATCGCGTTCATGAACAGGCGCACCTTGCCCAAATGGCCTGCAATATTAAACGGTTCGCGACCCGACCGGCGGCTCGCCACGTGGCCATGATCGGGCACCGCCATCGCCTCCAACGCGGCGTCCGCCCAACGCGCGCCGATCTCACGCACCGACGCAGCCGGATCGGGCACATTCGCGCGCAGCCACGCCAGTAGTGATGAGGTCAACTGATGGAGCATCTGCGCCGCGAAAGACGGATCCGCAGGCGTCGTCGTCGAATAGCCAATCGCTGGTCGTCCACGCCCAGAGGAAGGCAACTGTTGTTTCTCCACCAGGCCCACCTGAAAGAGACCGTCGAGGGTTTCACGCACGCTCGACACGTGCAAGCCGGCCTCCTGAGCCAGCTCCGCGACAGTAACCGGCGCCACACGCTGTGAAATGCGCTCCAGCAGCGTGTGCTGAGCAGGCGTCAGGGCAGCCATCGCTTCAAGCGTTTGCGCCAGTGTCCGAGAATGGGAGGTGTCAATCAATTCTATCCTCTCTCCCTTTTAATCAGCGGAAACCTTGCGACAATGGTCCCCGATAAGGCGATAGCAAAGTTAGCTTACTTATAAACCGCTCATTATTTTAAGCATCAACCGAAACAACTGCACGGTCAATACCGATGATCGGAAGGATTAAGCGGGGTCACAGCGCACGCGTCCACGTCAGGACGCGCAACCCCACGATATACGGTGCGGGGGGCGGCCTTCCGCCCGCCCCCCGCACGCGACAACCTTCCGCGCCACGACCTCGTCACCCGGTCGAAACAAGCCAGGCGGCTCAGTCCGACATGCCGCCGCGCGTCAGCTGGTGCTCGCGGCGCTCGTCGCGCGCACGGTAGATCACCGGGGGACGCGCCACGTAGCCGACCGGCGCGCTCACCGCGTGCACGAGGCGGGTGAACGGCCACACGCAGAAGAGCAGCAGGCCCGCGACGATGTGCAGCTTGAAGCTCAGCGGCACGTCGGCCATCAGGTGCGCCTGCGGGTGCAGGTAGAAGATCGACCGGAACCAAACGGAGATCGTCTCGCGGTAGTCGTAGCCCTCGTGCCCGCCGAGCACCTGGTTGAGCAGCGTCGCCGCGCCGCCCAGGAGCACCGGGATCGCCAGCATGATGTAGGTGACGATGTCCATGCGGGTCGTCGCCACGCGCACCGACTTGACCACCAGGCGGCGGTAGATCAGCAGCGCGAGGCCGAGGATCGTCATGATTCCGGCGATCGTACCGGGGATGGTGGCCACCAGGTGGTAGACGTGCTGCGAAACGCCGGCCGCCTCGGTCCACGTCTTCTGGATCACGAGGCCCAGGATGTGGCCCATGAACACGAAGAGGACACCGAAGTGGAACATCGGCGACGCCCAGCGCAGGATGGCCGGCTCATTCCACTGCGTGGAACGAGACGTCCAGCCGTACTGGTCCGTCTTGTAGCGCCACACGAGGCCCACGATGAGGATCGCGAAGGACACGTAGGGCAGGACCACCCACAGGGCAATGTCCAGGAAGGACAGCGACTGCGTCTCGGGTGCTGACGCGGCATGCAAAAGTGCGGATTCCATGAACGTTACCGTCCCATCGTTGTTTCGGAAGTCGGGGAGGGCGTGGCAGACAGATCGCCCACGCCCACCAGCTCGGTGGGCGGCCCCTGGCTAATGAGCTTACGGAAGCCCTCAATGGTCTTTTCGTCCGGCTCGGGCAGCGTCGCGACCAGCGCGTCCAGCAGCGGCGCGTACGGGGAGTCCGCGGCGCGCAGCGCCGTGCGGATCACCTCGATGCCCTCGCGGTTGGAGCGCAGCAGGCCCTCGGCCGTACCGGTCTCGTCGAAGGCGGCGAACTCCAGGACCACCGGCAGGTGATCGGGCAGCTCCTCGCGTTCCATCTCGAAACCGGCGCGGCGCAGGATCTCCTTGAAGGCCAGGATGGCCTGGCCGCGTCCGCGGGTGTCGCCGTGCGTGTAGTACGTCAGGCCGAGCGCGCAGCGGCGGCGCTGGTCGAACGTCTCCACGTAGGTGGTCTGCATGGCGCGCAGGCCCGCGGCGCGAGCGTAGCTCACGAACGAGGCCAGGGACGCCGAGGCCGGCTCCGGCAGGTCCACCAGAGCCTCCTCGACCGCGTCCAGCTTGGTCTCGAAGTCATCCCCCGGGTAGTCCAGGAGGACCGAGACCGCCATGCGCACGCCGCGCGCGTCCTGCGGGTCCATCTCCGTTTCCGGAGCGGCCGTAGGAATACGCGGAATGCCGACGAAAGTACTCATCGAACGACCTCAAGGGGGAGCATCTGGCGTCCCTCCGGCGACGAGCCACCCATCGGGCGGTTCGACGTGGCGGGGGCCAGGCCGTGGAAGGCCTCGACGTCGTAGGACACCGGGCAGCCCTCGAGCTCCTTGATGCCGCGCGGCATCTCGGGGTGGGCGGTCGGGATGACGAAGCGGTCGTCGTACTTGGCGATCGACAGCAGTCGGTACATCTCCTTGACCTTCTCCGGGGTCATGCCCACGGAGGCCGGGATCTCCTCGTTCGTCGGGTTGTCGACGAAGACGTCGCGCATGTAGGAGCGCATCGCGGCGAGGCGACGCAGCGCCAGCTCCACGGGAGCCGTGTCTCCGGCCGTGAACAGGCCGGCCAGGTACTCCAGCGGGATGCGCATCTGCGAGATGGCGGACAGCAGGACCCTGTGGTCCTCGCCGTCGCTGCCGGACGCGGTCACCTGGTCGACGACCGGGGACAGCGGCGGCACGTACCAGACCATCGGCAGGGTGCGGAACTCGGGGTGCAGCGGCAGGGCGACCTCGTACTCGGTGATGAGCTTCCAGATCGGGGACTGCTGGGCGGCCTTGATCCACGAGTGGGGAACACCGTTGGCCTGGGCCTGGGCGACCACCTGCGGGTCGTTCGGGTCGAGCAGGATCTCGCGCTGGGCGCGGTACAGGTCGCGCTCGTCCTCCTGGGAGGCGGCCCAGGTGACGCGGTCCGCGTCGTAGAGCAGCACGCCCATGTAGCGCAGGCGGCCCACGCAGGTCTCCGAGCAGATGGTCGGCTGGCCGACCTCGAGGCGCGGGTAGCACAGCGTGCACTTCTCGGCCTTGCCCGTGTTGTGGTTGAAGTAGACCTTCTTGTAGGGGCAGGCCGACACGCACATGCGCCAGCCGCGGCACTGATCCTGGTCGACCAGGACGATGCCGTCCTCGGTGCGCTTGTACATCGCGCCCGAGGGGCACGCCGACACGCAGGTCGGGTTCAGGCAGTGCTCGCAGATGCGAGGCAGGTAGAACATGTACGCGTCCTCGATGGTCTTGGCGACCTGGAGGTTCATCTGGTGCAGGACCGGGTCCTGATCCAGGGTCTCCAAGGAGCCACCGAGGTCATCGTCCCAGTTCGGACCCCACTCGGGCTTGTCGATGTGCTCGCCCGTGATTGTGGACTTCGCGCGGGCCGTCGGGATCGCGCGGGAGTTCGCGGGCGCCTGGAGCAGCTTGTCGTACTCGTAGGTCCACGGCTCGTAGTAGTCCTTCATGGTCGGCTGCGTCGGGTTCGCGAAGATCTTCGCGAGCGAGGCGACGCGTCCACCCTGACGGGGAACGAGGCGACCCGTGGCGGTACGCTTCCAGCCGCCCTTCCACTTCTTCTGGTCCTCCCAGCCGCGGGGGTAGCCCACGCCGGGACGGGTTTCGACGTTGTTGAACCAGATGTACTCGGTGCCCTCACGGTTCGTCCACACCTGCTTACAGGTGACGGAACAGGTGTGGCAGCCGATGCACTTGTCGAGGTTCATCACCATCGCGATCTGAGCCATGACCTTCATCAGAACTGCACCTCCTGGGAGCGGCGGCGGATAACCGTGACCTCGTCGCGGTTGTTGCCGGTGGGACCGTAGTAGTTGAACGCGTAGGCGAACTGCGCGTAGCCGCCGGCCAGGTGGGTCGGCTTAATGAAGATTCGCGTCAGCGAGTTGTGCGTACCGCCGCGCTTGCCGGATTCCTCGTTCAGAGGGGTGTTGATCTGGCGATCCTGGGCGTGGTGCATGAACACCGTGCCCTCCGGGATGCGGTGGGAGACAACGGCGCGAGCCGACACGGTGCCGTTACGGTTCTTCGCCTCGATCCACTCGTTGTCGCGCACACCGATCTTCTCGGCGTCGGCCGGGCTCATCCACACCGTCTGGCCACCGCGACCCAGCGTGAGCATGTACGGGTTGTCGTAGTACTGGGAGTGGATGGCCCACTTGTTGTGGATCGTCAGGTAGCGCACCGCGACCTCGGCCTGACCCGGCTGACCGGGACGGTGGTCGCCGACGGGACGCTCACCGTAGATGTGCGCCAGGTCGAGCGGCGGACGGAAGATCGGCAGGGCCTCGCCCATGTCCATCATCCAGTCGTGGTCGACGTAGAACTGCGGGCGGCCCGTGAGCGTGTGCCACGGCTTGCGGCACTCGACGTTCTGAACGAAGGCGCTGTAGCGGCGGCCGCCGTGCTCGGAGCCCGACCACTCGGGGCTGGTGATGACGGACCGCGGCTGCAGGACGGTGTCCTGGTAGGTGATCTTCTTTTCCTCGTCACCCTCGGCCAGGAACGCCATCTCGTTGCCGACGCGCTTTTCCAGCGTGCGGAAGCCCTGAACGGCCAGCGAGCCGTTCGTGGTGCCCGAGAAACGCATCGCCATGTTCGCCGCCTTGATCGCGGTGTCACACAGGGGCGCGCCCTCTCCGGCGTTGCCGTCCATGGGGGCGCGGCCGTTGAGGTCGCCGAGCTGCTCGTAGGCCTCCCGCACGTTGAACGCGACGCCCTTAGCGGCCAGGCCGGCCTTGGGCAGGAGCGGGCCCATGCGGTCGAACTTGTAGCCGACCTGCGTGTAGTCGCGCTCGATCGGGACCAGCTTCGGCATGGTCTTGCCGGGCGTCCACGTCTGCTCGGGGACGACACCGCTCGCCATGGTCATGGCGTCCGGAGAGTCGTGACCCAGCGGGACCGCGACGACGTCCGTCTGCGTCCCCAGGTGGTCGGCGGCCATGCGTCCCACGAGGTGCGCCAGCGTCTGGAACACCTCGAAGTCGGTGCGCGCCTCCCACGGCGGGTTCACGGCCTCGTCGAAGCAGTGCATGAAGGGGTGCATGTCCGTGGAGGACAGGTCGTGCTTCTCGTACCACGTGGCTGCGGGCAGCACGACGTCGGAGTGCAGCGTCGTCGAGGTGTTACGGAAGTCCGCGACCCACATGAGGTCGAGCTTGCCGGGGTGAGCGTCACGCCAGTTGACGGACGCGGGACGGTTGCCCTCTTCCAGCTCCTGCGCGTTGACCTCGTTTCCGGTGCCCAGCATGTGGCGCAGGAAGAACTCGGTGCCCTTCGCGGACGATCCGAGCAGGTTCGTACGCCAGTTCGCGAGGATCTTCGGGACGTTGTGGTGGGCGTCCGGGTCCTCGATCGCGAACTGGAGGCGGCCCTCGCGCAGCTCCTGGGACACGTACTGCGCGGGTGCCATGCCGGCCTCGGCGGCCTCGCGACCCAGCTGGGTCGAGCCCTTGGAGAACGTCGGGTAGCAGGGCATCCAGCCGCGCTGAACCGACTCGACGAGCGTGTCGACCAGCTGCTTGCCGTCCAGGTGCGAGGACTTGATCGGGTTCGCCATGGCCGAGGCCGGGGCCCCGTCGTAGCGCCACTGGTCGGTGGTCATGTAGTACCAGCCGGTGGAGATCATCTGGCGCGGCGGGCGCGCCCAGTCCAGGGCGAAGGTGAAGGAGCCCCACCCCATGATCGGGCGGACCTTCTCCTGACCCACGTAGTGGGCCCAGCCGCCGCCGTTGCGGCCCTGGGTGCCACACATTTCCGTGAGCGCCAGGAACGTCCGGTACATCTGGTCGGAGTGGTAGTAGTGGTTCGTGCCGGCGCCCATGAGGATCATGGAACGGCCCTGCGTTTCGACCGCGTTCTGCGCGAACTCGCGGCCGATCTTGATGGCGGCACCGGCGGGAACCGACGTGAACTGGCTCTTCAGAGTTGAGTGTGGGTGGAGGCGTCTAGGCCTCCTGCGATGAG
>NZ_CAUTSL010000032.1:0-26153 GCF_963540955.1 Actinomyces bouchesdurhonensis | reverse complement strand
TGATGAGTGCGTTGATGCGCTTGAGGGTCTTGCGATCCTCGAACTGCCACCAGACGTAGTCGTTCCAGGCGTGTGGGGTCCACAAGACTTTGAGCATCGTTAGTTCTCCTCGTCAGGGATGTCGATGAGGTCGTGCTCTTCGAGGTTGCCGTGTCGCAGCTGTGCGATCGATTCGCGCAGGTGGCGGGCGTTCGCGGGGGACTGCATGAGGTAGACGGTTTCCATGAGGGACTCGTACTCGTCGAGGGCGATGATGACGGCGCTCTCGTGGCCCTGGCGGGTGATGACGATTTCCTCGCGGTCGTTGACGACCTGGTCGAGGACCTCGGCGTAGCGTGCGCGCGACTCGGTGTAGGTCATGGTTTTCATGGGTGCTCCTCTGCTCGCCTATGTACAGAACAGTGTACAGGAAGTGAGGGTGTGTGTCTCCAGCCGGATGGCGATGTGTGGGGGTAGCGCAGCCCATGCGCGTGTCATGCAGTTTCCGTGCGTACCGAGGGGTTAACGTGCAGCCCTTAGTGGCCTCGGTGGCGAGCTTTCGCTTTCAGGCGGGCGAGTCGGCGTTTCTTTTCAGCTTTCTCTCGTTTCTCCTGCTTGGTCGTGGAAGCTCGTTCTCGTGCCGTACGTTCGCGTTCTGCTTGAATCGCTGCCTGTGACGCAGTGGAAGGAAGCGCGCGGCGCGCGAGGCGGGACGCTTGGCGCTGTGCGCGCTTGGGGTTGTGGTGCGTCGCGTGGTGTTGGGCCGTATCGGAAGCCCAAGCGGCCTCGTCGAGGCGGGATAAGAGCGCATTGGCGTGAGCGAGGAGGAACTCGTAGAACTCCGCGTCTGAGGGCTGCGCGCCGAACATGACCCGAACGGCGCGAACACGGTCGGCCTCGTGGCGCTCAATGACGCCGACCCAGAACTGGCCATCGAAATATAGTGTGGACTCCGTCTTCATTACTCGTCTCCAGGTACACCACGGTGGACCCGATGACGCTGGATTCTGCTCGGGGCAGCGACGGATGCGAGGCATCGCCCAGACTTCCTACTGGACTGTGCGGTTCGCGTATCAGGACTGACGACTCATTCTACGTCCTGTGAGCGGAGGCTTCGCTACTGGACGATCGGCTTGCCGCCGATGGACATGGGGGCACGGGTGCGCGTCTGTGCGTCGAGTTCCCTCTCCCACGTCGAGGCATCCTCCCAGGCCGAGGGTGAGAGTAGGCGTAGAGCGTCCATCTCGCGGAGCGCATCGAGCAGGAGAAAACGCGGGGTGGGGTATGGGGCATCCCACGGGATCGCCGTCCATAGGCCGTTCTTTCCGAGGAGGAACTCTCCTCGGTTCCGGTCATGCAGGTCGTTGGCTGCGCTCTGCGCGTCTCCCTCCGCGGCCCACAGCCAGCGAGTGACGCGGAAGGCCACCCAGACCTCGTTCCACGAGGAATAGGACAACGACAGGGCACGGTTGACCAGCGCGAGAGTATCCCAGGCCTCGTCCTCGCTGAGCCACCCGAGGGCTGCGCCCGTCCGAGTCAGCAGTGCCGCGCGCACGAAATCCCACGCGCCAAAATCCACGGAGGACAGGCCTCGATCGTTGTCCAGGAGGCGACGGATGCGCCAGCGTTCCTCCCACGCGTCCGTGTCCCTGTCGGCGGTCTTGTTGAGGAGTTCAATTCTCGCAGTCGCCCAGGAACGGTCCGCGCAGTGCTCGCGCAGCCGCGTGTACTCGGCGCGGTGCCCGGACCTGAGCAGGGTGTAGAGCTGTCGGAGCAGGTCAGAGCGATGTGTGATTCCCCAGTCTCGGGCGAGCATGTGCGTCGTCGACTCCACGTCCGACACCGCCAGGACATTCACCGGGTTGCCGTGGCACAGCGCGTAGGGGATCGTCGGGGCGAGCAGACGCGCGCGGACGTCGATCGCCAGGGCTTTGCGTGATCCGCGTAGCTTTGGTTTGTGATGCTTGTTGAGTTCGTCCCACTCGTCGGTCTTGCCTGCCTTGCGCACGTCCGGTGGGGCGGGCATGACTCCCTTGGAGCGGGTCAGGGCGTCCTTGATGAAGACGATCGGCAGGCAGATGATCACGACGATGAACGCCAGCATCACGGGGATCGGCATCTCGGAGACGAAGTTCGGAATCACGTTCACGATTGTGCCCGATTGAGTGCCGCTCACACAAACGTTGGGTGCGCGTTGGGGGGACGAGGCCTGGGCTGAGTCTGCGGGTCTCGACCGGTCTGGTCGGCTCGCGGTGCGAGGCGTGGGTTCCTCCCTATGTATAGGTATCGTCGAGCGGTTGATCGATGCGTCCCCGACACGCGCGCCTGAGGGTCCGCCACGGCCTCGTGAATGTCAAACCCGGTGGGAGTGAGACGCGCGGAAGCGGCCACGGTACCCAGATGTGGGTGGGACGCGGTAAGGTCCATCCCAGATGCCTCGACGCGTGCGCTCGCCGACGAGGTGCTACAAATACTGGGGAAGCGACGGGAAGGGACAGGCAATGTCAGCGACGAAGCTCGTGATCGTGGAGTCTCCTGCGAAAGCAGCCACCATCGAGGGATACCTGGGTCCCGACTACCACGTGACCGCCTCCATCGGCCACATCCGTGACCTCCCGCAGCCCTCCGAACTGCCCAAAGACATGAAAAAAGGGCCGTTCGGCCGCTTCGCTGTCAACGTGGATGATGGCTTTAAACCCTATTACGTGGTGAACCCGGACAAGAAGAAAAAGGTCACCGAACTGAGGAAGCTCCTGAAGGAGTCCGACGAACTCTATCTGGCAACCGATGAGGACCGCGAGGGTGAGGCCATCGCGTGGCACCTCCTCCAGGTTTTGAAGCCGAAGGTGCCCGTTCGCCGCATGGTGTTCCACGAAATCACGAAGGAAGCGATCCAGCGCGCCCTGGAGAACACGCGCGACCTGGACACGGACCTCGTCGACGCGCAGGAGACCCGCCGCATCCTCGACCGCCTCTACGGCTACGAGGTCTCGCCCCTCCTGTGGCGCAAGATCCGCCCGTCCCTGTCGGCCGGCCGCGTGCAGTCGGTGGCCACGCGCCTCGTGGTCGCCAGGGAACGTGAGCGCATGGCGCACGTGAGCGCCCAGTACTGGTCGATCGACACGGCTTTCACGTCGGCGGGCCAGGCTTTCGGCGCGCGCGTGGCCTCCGTGGACGGCCACGCCATCGCGACCGGCTCCGACTTTTCCGAGAAGGGCGAGCTGAGCGCGAAGGCCACCAAGGCCGGCGTCCTCCACCTGGACGAGGCCACGGCCCGGGCTTATGCGCAGGCGCTGTCGGACGCCCCGGCCTCGGTCATCGACTCGGTGACCCGCAAGCCCTACCGTCGCCGCCCGGCCGCCCCCTTCACGACGTCGACCCTCCAGCAGGAGGCGTCGCGCAAGCTGCACTGGAACGCCTCCTCGACGATGCGCACCGCCCAGTCCCTCTACGAGTCCGGTTACATCACCTACATGCGTACCGACTCCACGGCCCTGTCCAGCCAGGCGATCCACGCCGCCCGCGAGCAGGCAACCCAGCTTTACGGGGCCGAGGCCGTGGCCGACTCCCCGCGCCTGTACGGCACCACGTCCAAGGGCGCCCAGGAGGCGCACGAGGCGATCCGCCCCGCCGGCGACCACTTCCGCACGCCGGGCGAGGTCGCGGGTTCCCTGTCGAAGCAGCAGCTGGCCCTGTACGACCTGATCTGGAAGCGCACGGTCGCCTCGCAGATGGCCGACGCTCTTGGCTACACGGCGACGATCCGCGTGCTCACCGGCATCGAGGTCGACGGCGCGCGTCACGACGTGCTGTCCTCGGCCTCGGGCACGGTCATCACCTCCCCGGGCTTCCGCCTGGCCTACCAGGAGGGCCGCGACCAGGGGCGTTACGACGCGGAAAAGAACGACGCGGAGAAGACCCTGCCCGACGTCGCCGAGGGCGATCCCGCGACGCTGACCGAGGCCACCCCCGACGGCCACGAGACCCAGCCCCCGGGCCGCTACACGGAGGCCACGCTGGTCAAGACCATGGAGGAGCTCGGCATCGGCCGACCCTCCACCTACGCGGCCACCATCCAGACGATCGGGGACCGCGGGTACGTGACGCACCGCGGCCAGTACCTGGTGCCCACGTGGCTGGCGTTCTCCGTGACGCGCCTCCTCGAGGAGAATCTTGCGAACCTGGTCGACTACGACTTCACGGCCTCGATGGAGGGCGACCTGGACCGCATCGCCGCGGGCCAGGAGAACGGCACGGACTTCCTGACCGGCTTCTTCTTCGGCCCCGACGGCACGGGCGAGCACGGGGGCCTGCGCCACGACGTCGCCTCCCTGGGCGACGACATCGACGCGCGCGCCGTCAACTCGATCGACCTGGGCCGCGGCGTGACGCTGCGCGTGGGCCGCTACGGGCCCTACATGGAAAAGGCCGACGGGACGCGCGCGAACGTGCCGCCGGAGGTCGCCCCCGATGAGCTGACGGACGAGCTGATCGATCAGCTCTTCGCCCGCGCCGCCGACGACGGCCGCGAGCTCGGCGTGGATCCGGCAACCGGGCACACGATCATCGTCAGGGACGGCCGCTACGGCCCCTACGTCACCGAGGTCCTCCCCGAGTCGACCGAAGGGGACGAGGCCGGCGCGAAGAAGGCGAAGAAGAGCGCCGTCAAGCCTCGCACCGCCTCGCTGTTCAAGACAATGGACATCGCCACCGTCACCCTTGAGGACGCGCTGAATCTGCTGTCCCTGCCCCGCGAGGTGGGCACGGACCCGGCCTCGGGCGAGGTCATCACCGCGCAGAACGGCCGCTACGGCCCCTACCTGAAGAAGGGGACGGACTCGCGCACGCTGGCCTCGGAGGACCAGCTGCTGACCATCACCCTGGATGAGGCCCTGGCCATCTACGCCCAGCCCAAGACCCGCGGCCGCGGCGCCGCCCGCCCGCCGCTGCGCGAGTTCGGCGAGGACCCGATCTCGGGCAAGAAGGTTACCGTCAAGGACGGCCGCTTCGGCCCCTACGTGACGGACGGCGAGACCAACGTAACCGTGCCGCGCGCGGAGACGGTCGAGGACCTGACGGCCGAGCGAGCCTACGAGCTCCTCGCCGACAAGCGCGCCAAGGGCCCCGCCCCCAAGCGCACGCGCAAGACGGCCGCGAAGAAGACGACGGCCAAGAAGACCACGGCCGCCAAGAAGACGGCCACCAAGAAGGCCGCGACGAAGAAGGACAGCTGATGGCGGCGCGAGGAGTGTTCATCACCTTCGAAGGCGGCGACGGCTCGGGGAAGTCCACGCAGATCCAGTCGGTGCGCGAGTGGTTTGCCAGCCGTGGCCGCGAGGTCATCGTCACCCGCGAGCCGGGCGGCACCGAACTCGGCACGGAAATCCGTCGCCTCGTACAAAACGGGCCCGAGGACGTCGACGCGCGCACGGAGGCCCTCCTGTACGCGGCCGACCGCGCCTACCACGTCGCCACGGTCATCGGCCCTGCCCTCGAACGCGGCGCCGTCGTCCTGGGGGACCGCTACATCGATTCGTCCCTGGCCTACCAGGGCGCGGCCCGCTCCCTCGGCGTCGACGAGATCGCGTCCCTGAGCGCCTGGGCGACCCAGGGCCTCTACCCGTCCCTGACCTTCCTCCTGGACCTGCCCCCCGAGGTCGGCGCGCGCCGCCGCACCGACGCCCCGGACCGCATGGAACGCGAGTCCATGGACTTCCACGAGCGCGTGCGCCACCAGTACCTGCGACTCGCGGACGCCGAACCCGACCGCATCGTCGTCATCGACGCGGTGGGCACGGTCGACGAGGTCTTCTCCGAGATCCGCGGCGTCCTCGTCGAACGCTTCGAGGGCGGAGTCGCCACCATCGACGAGGCCGTGGACGCGCCCGCGGGCGCGCCTGCCCCCGAGGAGTCGGCCGCGTCTGCGGAGTCGTCCGTGCCCGAGGCGGCGCCCGAGCACCCCGCGCCTTCCGTGCCCGAGGCGGCCACCGAGCGCCCCGCGCCCTCCGTGCCCGAGGCGGCCACCGAGGCCTCGGCGCCACGCACGGGCTCCGGCGAGCAGCGCTCCTCGCGAAAGCCCGCGACCATGGTGGGTGCCCTGGGCGAGTCCCAGGGTGCGCTGTGGGATGAATAATGAGCGTCTGGTCCTCCCTGGTCGGACAGGATGCAGCGGTAGCTCAGCTCAGCGAGGCCGCAGTCGGCGCCCGCGCGATCATCGCCGGTCGCGGCGGGGGGCGCGCCTCTGACGAGGCCCGCTCAATGAGCCACGCGTGGCTCATCACCGGCCCGCCCGGATCCGGTCGTTCCGTCGCCGCCCGCGCCTTCGCGGCTGCCCTCCAATGCACGGGCGAGGAACCCGGCTGCGGAGCGTGTCCCGGTTGCCGCACGACGATGGCCCGCACGAACGCCGACGTGGTCTTTGCGGCCACCGAGACCTCGATCATCAACGTCGACACGGCCCGCTCCCTCGTGCTCCAGGCCCAGTCCTCGCCCTCCCAGGGCTTGTGGCGCGTCATCGTCGTCGAGGACGCGGACCGCCTGGGCGAATCCGGCGCGAACGCGCTCCTCAAAGCCATCGAAGAGCCACCCGAGCACACCGTGTGGCTCCTGTGCGCGCCCAGCCCCGAGGACATGATCGCCACGATCCGCTCGCGCTGCCGCCACCTCGGCCTGCGCATCCCCACCGCGGCCGCGGTCGCCGACCTGCTCGTGCGCGAAGGCGTCGCCACCCCCGACGTCGCCCTCGAGGCGGCGCGCGCCGCCCAATCCCACATCGGGCTGGCCCGCGCGCTCGCCCGCGACCCCCAGATGCGCGAACGCCGCCGCGCCATCATCACCGCCCCCGCCTCCGTGCGCAGCGTCGGCGAGGCCGTCATGGCCGCCGACCGCCTCCTCGAGACCGCGAAAACCCAAGCCGACGCGCAGGTGGCCGAGCGCAACGCCCGCGAAAAGGCCGAACTGCTGCGCCAACTCGGCATGGAGGAAGGCGAGAGCGCCACCAAGGCCTCGCGCACGATGATCCGCCAGCTCGAGGAGGACCAGAAGCGCCGCTCCAAGCGTGCCCTCACCGACGCCATCGACCGCGCCCTCATCGACCTGCTCGCCATCTACCGCGACGTCCTCATGGTGCAAGTCGCCGGCCACGGCGAGCTCATCAACACGGACCTGTCCGACCTCGTCCACACCATCGCGGGCGAGTCCACGCCCCGCCAAACCCTCGCGCGCGTCGACCACATCGAGACGGCGCGCCGGCGCCTCATCGCCAACGGAAACCCCCTCCTCGTCCTCGAAGACATGACGATCTCCCTGCGCCCACAGGCCTGAAAACTGACCCAGCGATTCAGCGTATACAATCGGGGCCATGAAGACACGCTCCTTCGCGGTAGCAGCCGTCGCAATCCTCGCAGTCGTCGCTGTCGTCCTAACCGTCGTCGGCTACGTGGGGACACGCGCCAGGGGACCCGTTCCAGCGACCACCGCCACCTCCTCGTCGGTGTCAATCCCCGTCCAATCCGGGTCCACCCAGCCGTACTACGAGCAGGGCATCACGTGGGGCGTGTGTTCGGAGGGAACATTCGAAACCTTCCAGGGAGTCGACTCTTCCGACCCCAGCGAATACCAGTGCGCCTTCCTCAAAGCACCCCTGGACTGGGACGAACCCGACGGCGACCAGATCTCCCTGGCGCTGGCCATCCACCGATCCGGACAGAAAGACGCTCCCGCCCTCTTCGTCAACCCCGGCGGCCCCGGCGGCTCCGTCGTCTCCGCGCTGCCCTACTACTCGGCCCTAGGCCTCGGCGACTCCGTCGTCGCAGCGTACGACATCGTCGCCCTCGACCCGCGTGGAGTCGGCGCCTCCACCCCCGTCTTTTGCATAACCGACGCAGAGAAAGACGAACGCAACGCCGGCGACGACAACGATGGGAACGACGACAACCCACAATCAGCGATCGCCGACACCGAAGAAGAATCACGCGCCTTCGCCGACGGATGCCGCGAACGATCCGGCAACCTCTTCGAACACATCGACACGGTCAGCGCTGCCCGCGACTTCGACATGGTACGCGCCGTCCTCGGCCAGGACACACTCAACTTCCTGGGCTACTCCTACGGCTCCTTCCTGGGCGCCACCTACGCAGAACTCTTCCCCGAGCGCGTCGGCCGCTTCGTCCTCGACGGCGCCCTGGACCCCTCGCTCAGCGTCGACGACATCTCCACCCTGCAGATGCGCGGCCTGGACGCCTCCCTCCAACAGTGGATCACCGACTGCGCCACCCAGGCCTCGTGCCCCATGGGACGCACCAAGGACGAGGGCGTGGCAACCGTGCGCTCCTTCCTTGACTCCCTGGCGCGCACGCCGATGACGACCAACGACCCCAAGCGCCCACTCACTGAGGGACTCGCCGTCACTGCACTGACCGGTTCCATGTACAACACTCAGCGGTGGCCGCAGCTCACCGACGCCTTCGAGGCCGCGTGGCGTAAGGGCGACGGGACACAAATGTTGGCAATCGCCGACCTTATGAACTCGCGCAACCCCGACGGAACCTACGCCGACAACTCCGCCGACGCCATCAACGCGATTAACAGCCTGGACTATGAGCCGGAGGGGACGCAAGAGCAATGGATCGAGCGCGCCACCTCCCTGAAGAGCGAACTCACCATCCTGGGCCGCTACGTCGGCTACCCCTCCGCTGGCCTGTCCGTCTGGCCCACACGCCACGCCGACCGCCATCCCATTACCGCCCAGGGCGCTGCGCCCATCGTCGTCATTGGCACGACGCACGACCCCGCCACCCCCTACTCCATGGCGCAAGGCCTGTCCGGGCAGCTGGCCAGCGGTGTCCTCGTCTCCGTCGAAGGGTGGAATCACACGGCATACCGGCGCGGCGCTAACCGGTGCGTCGTCAACGCCGTCGAGGACTACCTGGTGAAGGGCACCGTCCCCGCCGACGGTCTCATGTGTAAGTAGGCAGTGACCCACGACATTGCCTCGTGGGCATTCTTGGTTTGCGTTGTCGGCGCTCCTTCCAGTAGAGTTGTGCCGTTGCCCGCGCGCCGGAAACGGAACGGCAGGCACGGCCGCCTTAGCTCAGTCGGCAGAGCGATTCACTCGTAATGAATAGGTCGTGGGTTCGATTCCCACAGGCGGCTCAGAAGCGCCCGCCCCTACAGGGGTGGGCGCTTTTGCATGCGTTGATGGGCCGGGCTGCTTGGTGTGCTCGTGGGCGGCGGCCCGCCCGCTCGCCGTCCGCGCTGCGAGCTTCGCTCGGCGCGTCGACTCGTTGTCCGGCCAGGCCCCGCCGCCGCCCATGGTCGCCGCAGCCTGGCCCTGTGGTGTCCTCCGGCGCCCTTCGCACCAGTAGTGGTGGGGGTTTTGCACTACATGAAGCTTGCTGGCCGCGTGTCGCCGGCGTGTCGGACCCCCGTGTAGTGCAATTCCCCCCGATTGGTGACGGTGAGGCCGCGGCTTGAGGTCGCGTGGCCGCCAAAGTGCAGACCCATTGGGCGAAAAACGGCGAAAAAGGCCTGTTTTTGCTGAATGGGTCTGCTTTTTGGTGGATTCGGTGTCTGGCGTGGCGTGTTGTTCGTGCGTCGCCCCCTGAACATGCGCCTCAACCTCTTGTTGCGCACAGCCCAGCATGTAGAGGTATCAATCGCTTGACATCTTGTGAATCAAGGTATGTGACGGCTCTATTTAGCAATGAAGCTAAGTCTGGAAGGGACTGATCATGATGGATGGACTCATCTCATTTGGTCTGTGACTCTTAACGTTTGTTGCCGCTTTATCCTTGGTTGGTCTAGCGCGAGCGATGCGGCATGACAAGTTGCCTCCGAATGTGTGGGCGGGAATCAGGACGAAGGCAGCATCAGAGTCGGAGGCATCCTGGTATCAGGTGCAACGAGCAGGTTCAGTACCGCTCTTTTGCTTAGTCGTTGCTTATGTAGATTCAGGTTTACTCTTTATCCTTCAAGGAATCTACCATGAGACTATTTCTGTACTTGTTCCGGTAGTTGTGTTTAGCGTGCAAAGTCTTGTTGGAATTATATGGATATATAAGGCAGGCTATAACTCCGAGTCATCACAAGTGCAGAGCAGAACCAGCGAGTTCTCCGAGAAAAATGAGGAAAAATGAGCAGCTAGACCTACCTAGTAGAAGCTGGGCGCAGCCGCCCATGCTCCACGAGGTGGGTTAACGTGCGAGCTGGAGGGTCCATGTGCGACATCATGGTCTGTCAAGTCCCGGGTTTTGTGTAGGGATTTTTAGGCCGCTTTCTTTCGTGTTGTTGTGTATTTGTTTTCTGCTTGTTGCGGTGTGATTCCGCCCAGGGCGAGGTGAGGGCGGCTTGTGTTGTACCAGTGGACCCAGGCTGAGGTTTCGCGTTCGACTTCGCGTTGGTCGCGCCATGGACCTGTGTAGCCGGGACGTGCTTTGTTGTAGATGAGTTCAGCTTTGTACAAGGAGTTCAAGGCCTCGGCTAGAGCGTTGTCGTAGGAGTCGCCGGTGGATCCTACTGAGGCTATGGCCTTGCATTGGGCTAGTGCCTGTCCGTAGCGCACGTCGCGGTATTGCACGCCCCGATCGGAGTGGTGCACGAGCCCACGAGTGTCTATATCATCGCGGCGACGTTGGTAGATCGCCATGTTTAATGCGTCCAGGGCCACGTCGGTATGCAGCGAGGACGCGACTTTCCAGCCCAGGATTTTACGAGAGCACACGTCGGTGACGAAGGAGACGTAGACCCAGCCAGCCTGGGTTGGTACGTAGGTAATGTCTGCGACCCACAACTCGTTGAGATCATGGGCCCCGAAATGCCGATTGACCAGGTCCAAGGGGCATGCATGGCGCGGCGCTGAAGCCGTGACATGGCGGGTCCGACGCCGACTCACGCCACGAATGCCCATACGCCGCATCAGTCTCTCGACCGTGCAGCGCGCCACATATCCCACGCCCAACTCGTGAGTGTTGAGGAAGGCATGCATTTTGCGCACCCCGAACACACAGTAGTTCTCCTCCCACACGCGTCTGATCACGTCTGTGAGCGCCTCGTCGCGCACGCTGCGCGCCGACAAGGCACGAGTCCGGGCAGCGTAATAGGCGCTGGGAGCAACCTGCACCCCTGACTGGGATAAAGCAGTGCAGATTGGCTCGACTCCCCACCGATGCCGATTGACCTCGATGAAATCGTAGACTAGCGTCCGAGGCGACCTGGCTCCGCCCCGAAAAAAGCTGACGCCGCCTTCAAAATTTCGTTGGCTCGCCGTAGCTCACGGTTTTCAGCTTCCAGCGCCCGGATACGGGCCTCTTGATCACTGACCTCGCCACGCTCATTGCGCCCGCCCTGCTCCACGGCGCGCACCCACGTACGCAGCGCCTCAGGATTGACCCCCAACTGGCCGCCAATACGCTTAATAGCACCCCTACGCCGCTCGGGATCAGCACGAGCCTCCAACGCCATACGCGTCGCACGCTCACGCAACTCCATCGAATACTTACGCTGACCAGACATCCCAAACCTCCAATCCGGCCTAAGACACTCTCCACAATACCCGGGACACATCAGGTCGTGTTGCGGCGAAATAGGTTGTGTGGGGCAGTGCAGTGGTAGCAGTCCGGCCCTTCTGCTGGCAGTGTTAACCCTTCAATGCGCAGCTAAACCCCATTGGTGGCATGGTGGGCGGCCTGCCCACGTAGCCACCCATCGGGTTAACGTGCGCGTAGGTGGGCCCAGGCAGCCACCTGCTGGGTTAGGGCTGTCATCCTTCGGGTTAACGTGCGCATGAGAGGGTTTGATGAGGCTCTAGTTGCGTATCGGCGCGTCGCTCCTGCGTCCCGTTGCGGGGTCCACGGTCTAAATGTCCACGGTTAACCGCGTGAGGCAACCGTGGCCTCGTGAAAGATTGGTAAGGCGACCCTACCCGATAGGGCCAAAGTCCCAATGACGTAATAACGCCCAAAAACGCGGGCGTTATTCCCACACTTGACACAATCGTGAAACATTTTACTAAACAGTGGACAGCGCTAGAAATCTCGGGACCAAAGGACCAAGATGGTTGTGTCTGAAGGGCAACGCCTCACGAGGGCCGCGCCCGCATCGAATACACAAGCAGAGGAGATTCATCATGACCGTTGAGTCCACCGGTTTCAAGGCTTCCGACGTTCTCGCAGGCAACCTGCAGAAGGTCCTCACCGACGTGACGGCGCTGTCCCTCGTGGGCAAGCAGCTGCACTGGAACATCACCGGCGAGGGCTTCCGCTCGCTGCACCTCTACCTCGACGATGTCGTGGACATCGCCCGCGAGGCCTCCGATGAGATCGCCGAGCGCATGCGCGCCCTCCAGGTCGTCCCCAACGGCCTGCCCGAGGTCGTCGCCCAGCGCAACACCCTGCCGACCGTCCCCGAGACGCTCGTCAAGACCGATGACGCCGAGGAACTCGCCGTCGCCTCCATCAACGCGACCGTCGGCACCATGCGTGACGTGCACGAGAAGGTCGACGCCGAGGACTCTGCCTCCGCCGACATCCTCAACGACTACATTCGCCGCCTCGAGCAGCAGGCGTGGTTCATCCGTTCGCAGAACGGTCAGGCCTGAGCCAGATCCCTCCATCAGGAGGACGCGAAGCCGTCGGCTTCGCGTGAATAACGCCCGGGTGCCCCGCCTATCTGATAGGCGGGGCACCCGTGTATCTACGACAGCGAGGCTCCCAGGCGGGAACGTGTTGGCGTTGTGCTACCGCGTGTTCGCGTTGCGCGACCACGCGTGAGGCGTGGCGATGCTAGTGCGTCGCGCAGGCACAACGAGGCCTGTAGTGAGCGGGAGCGTGCGTTCCGCCCGTTATTGAGGCGGTTAGCGTTCGCGTTGCGTGGCGAGGCTGTAGGGAGGTGACACCAAGTCAGGGACAGCGCGTCCGCGGACCACTATTCTGAACGGGTGATGATTTCCGAGGATTTAACGCCAGTCGACCCTCGCGCCGCACGCCCGATGAACGCCCGACCAGGCGATGCACAGCCCGCCCTGATTCTGGTGAACCTAGGCACGCCGACCGCGCCCGAGCCGTCAGCGGTGCGCGCGTACCTGCGTGAGTTCCTCTCCGACCGCCGCGTCATCGAAATGAGTCCGCTCCTGTGGAAGCCCATCCTCGAAGGCATCGTTTTGCGCGTTCGCCCGCGCCCGGTCGCCGCCAAATACCGCAGTATCTGGCTGGATGGGGGTTCACCCCTCATGCACTACACCCGCGAGCAGGCGCGCCTGCTGGGTGAACGTCTGCCGGGTGTGCGCGTCGAAGTCGCGATGCGTTACGGGCAGCCCTCCATCGGCTCCATTCTGGACGGTCTTCACGCCGACGGGGTGCGGCGCGTCGCTGTCCTGCCTGCATACCCGCAGTACGCTGCCTCCACGGTGGCGACCCTCAATGACACGATTGCGCGGTGGATTCGCCGTAACCGCGACGGCTTCGAGATGCGCCTTCAGCGTTCCTTCCCGGCTGCCCCCGCATATATTGACGCGCTCGCTGTAGCGCTCGAGGAACATTGGGAGCGTGTGGGCCGACCGAACTTCCTCGCGGGTGATCGTGTTGTCGTGTCTTTCCACTCGATTCCGGTCGCCATGGACGAGGCCGGGGATCCCTACCGGGGTGAGTGCCGCCGTACGGTTGCCGCGTTGGAAACGCGCCTGGGCCTGCCGATGGGGTCACTGACGGTTTGTTTTCAGTCGGTGTTTGGGCGTGCGCAGTGGTTGGGTCCGCAGACGATCGACGAGATGGGTGAGCTTGGCCGTGCCCGCTGTCCGCGTGTGGACGTTATCTGTCCGGGTTTCGTGGCGGATTGCTTGGAAACGCTCGAGGAGATTGATCAGCTCAACCGCGAGACGTTCGTCGAGGCCGGGGGCGGGGATTTCCATTACGTGCCCTGGGCTAATGATTCTGACGGTGCGGTTACGGCCCTGGAGGAACAGGCGCGTATCGCCCTCGCTGGCTGGGTGTAGGCGCGCACGTTAACCCGATAGGTGGCGCTAGGGGTCCCTCGATGCGCACGTTAACCCGATAGGTGGCGCTGTTGGCCGCGCGCCCACACTGCTACCACTAGGGTTTAGTTGCGCGTTGAGGGGTTCATACCCCCAGTTCTCGGGTCGCGGTCGCCACCTCTTTGCGCCCCGAGCGCGCGCTGTCACAATAGATCGACCGACGAAATCCTTCGGCGTAGCCAGCTACGGCCTCGTACTGTGACGGTATGAGTGCGACTGACTGTACCGACTTTGCGACGCTGGCCATCCACGCCGGGTTCGACCCGGATCCCGTGACGGGTGATGTGGTGCCGCCGATGCACGTCACGTCGACGTTCGTGCAGGATCGGCCCGGTGAGCTGCGAGAAGGGTACGAGTACGGGCGCTGTGGCAACCCGACGACCAATGCCTTCGCGGGTGCGCTGGCCGCCCTGGAGGGGGCGACGCACGGCTTCGCGTTCCCGTCGGGCATGAGCGCCGAGGACACGGTCATCCGCCTGCTGGCACGCCCCGGCGATCACGTCGTGCATTCGACGGACGTCTACGGGGGGACGCACAAGCTCCTGAGTGTCATCAAGCCAGTGGAGGGCATCACCTCCCGGGCCGCGGATCTGAGTGACCTCGCCGAGGCTGAGCATGTGATCCGCGAGCAGCGCCCGCAGATCGTGTGGGTAGAGACCCCCTCGAACCCATTCCTGACGGTCACGGACATCGCGGCGGTCGCGGCTCTTACGCATGAGGTCGGCGGCTTGCTCATCGTGGATAACACGTTCGCGACGCCCTTCCTGCAGCGTCCGCTGGCGCTCGGAGCGGACGTCGTCGTGCACTCGACGACCAAGTACGTGGGCGGACACTCCGACGTGGTGGGTGGCGCGGTCATCTTGCGCGATGGCCTGGAGCTGCCCGGGCACGTCGAGCCTTTCTTCGGGGATCGAGACGCCGCAGCTGAAGCCGTGAAACTGCAGATGGCCCTCGGGCACGTCCCCTCCCCGCGCGACACGTACCTGGCGCACCGGGGCCTGAAAACGCTGGCTCTGCGCGTGGAGCGTCACTGCGCCAACGCGTTGGCGGTGGCTACTTTCCTGGCCTCCCACCCGAAGGTGAGCGCGGTCCACTATCCGGGGTTGGCCTCGGACCCGGGTTATGAGCTGGCCCAACGTCAGAATCCTCGCGGCGTCGGCGGGGTCCTGTCCTTCCAGGTTGCAACGGGGGAGGCGGCTCTCGAGGTGACGACGCGCACGCGCATCTTCGCGTTGGCAGCGTCCCTGGGCGCGCCGGAGTCCCTCATCGAGCATCCGGCGATCATGACGCACTCGACGCGCGTGGGCGGCGTGGGCGGAGTGCCCGCGACGCTTGTGCGTCTCGCGGTCGGACTCGAGGACGTGGGCGACTTGATCGCGGACTTGGATCAAGCGCTCGCTGGGATCTGACGCCCCTTCGGTGCCCCTCTGGTGCCGCTCTGATACCGCTCTGGTGCCTTCCCCACAAATCTCGCACGTAATTTAATTTGGTCAGTTTTTAGTTATGTAAGAAAACGTTGCAATTCCAACGTTGTGAATTCAATGTTTGAAATAGCGTTGGGGGAATTACGTGCAACTTTTGGGGGGTGGGGACGAGGCTGGGGTTCCCCGAGCGGTGACGCGCGGTGACGCGCGGAGAGGCGCGGGCGCGGTGGCTATGCCCGAAGCAGCTGGAGTTTGGGTCGGCCCCATCGGGTGCCGAACGGGTGCACACGCGGATAGGTAACGCACATCCGGATAGGTTACAAACATCCGGATAGCTTAATAACCTATCCGGATGCGCTTAACCTATCCGGGTACGAACAACCTATCCGGATGTGCACAACTCGTCCGCCACCGACACAGGGGGTGTTGCAGGGATTGTCAGAGGCGGGTGCGGGCAATCGGCGGGCCCCCAGAGCCTGGTGCAGGTTATGCGCCCGGGAGGGTGCGGCGGCTGAGCCAGGCGGTCGCGGCAGTGGCCCCGCCGACGGCGAGGGCGGCGGGCACGAGGATGGTGGGCCCCTGCGCGGTGAATTCGATGACGAGGATCAGGCCGGTGAAGGGCGCGTTCATGGACGCGCCGAGGAACGCGGCGGCCCCGATGAAGGCGAAGGCGGCCACCTCGGATCCGGGCCAGGCGGCCGCCCACGGCAGGCCGATGACGGCTCCCAGGCCGGCGCCAAGCGCGACCGCGGGGGTGAGGACGCCGCCCCAGCCGCCGGAGCGAATCGTGAGGAAAGTCGTGAGGGTCTTTGCACCGAGCACCAGCGCCGCGAACGCCAGACCCGCCCCGGTCGCCCACGTCGCATCAAACTGCGTCTGAGCGCTGGCTTGCCCGTTGCCGAGCACGGAGGGAATCCTTGCGGAAATCAGGCCAACGAAAAGGAACGCGAGGGGCAGGGTGAGGAGGATACGCCAGTCTCGCGGCCGGGCCGCGCCAACGCGGGCGACGCCCTGCTTGAAGGCCCAACCGGCGGCGCCGAGCAGCGGGCCGACGAGGGCCCCGAACACGGTGAGCGACAGGGACGGCGTGAGGGTGGGGACCGTGTAAAAGGGCGTGGGCCTGGTGAATCCTGTGGAGATGAGGACGGCGATCCCCGACGTGAGGAAAGCGGGGGCGACCGCGCGCCCCGAGCGTGAGACGAGCAGGATTTCGAGCGTGTAGATAGCGCCCGACAATGGAATCGAGTAGACGGCGGCCAGGCCTGCGCCCGCGCCGCACGCCACGATGATGCGGCGGTCTTCGGCGCGAAGCCCCAGGCGATCGGCGGCAGCAGCGGCGAAGGCGGCGGCCATCTCGCGGGGGGCGACCTCGCGCCCGACGGACGCA
Organism: Actinomyces bouchesdurhonensis; assembly: GCF_963540955.1. Taxonomy (NCBI): domain Bacteria; kingdom Bacillati; phylum Actinomycetota; class Actinomycetes; order Actinomycetales; family Actinomycetaceae; genus Actinomyces; species Actinomyces bouchesdurhonensis. The sequence goes on along the minus strand of NZ_CAUTSL010000032.1, from coordinate 9,337 downwards.
CCGAGGCCGACGACGAGTACCTGGGTCAGGGCGTGCCAGGTGGCGCGCAGGGGAGGCATCGGGGTGCCGGCGACGGCCGCTGACACAGACGTGATGGCCTTGTTGCGGCGGAAGAGGAGGAACCATGACAGAGCCCCGATGATGCCGCCGAGGGTGAGGACGAGGATGCGTCGGGTGGGGGAGAGTGCGCTCGCGGCTTCCAAGAGAGTCCCGGAGTGCATGTCCCAGGCGAGGGCCTGGATCCAGTGGAGCAGGTGGATGCATGTTAGGCCGACGAGGCCGGCGATGACTCCGGTCGCGACGGTGGCGATCGCGAGGCGGCGCGCGTTCACGGACATGGCGTGTCGGAGTCGAGACGCGCGGCCACTCGACGAAATAGTGCGGTGAGTGTGTCGATTTCTTCGGGCGAAATGTCGTTGAGGAAAAGCTGGCGAATCACGTCGCGCTGGACAAGGGCTGCTTCGTCGAAGAGGCATTTTCCGGCCTCGGTGAGGAAGACGAGGCCTCCGCGCCCATCCCCCTGGCAGGGGCGACGTGCGATGAGGCCGCGCGATTCGAGGCGCTTCATTGTGTGGGTGAGGCGCGAGCGCGAGAAGACGACTTTGTGTGCCAGGACGGAGGGGCGGATGCCGAGCTCGCCCGCGCGGTCGGTCATGAGGAGGACGGAGTATTCGGGCATTGACAGTCCGGCGTTGCATTTGAGCGAGGCTTCGATGCGTTCAGTGAGGCGAGCCGTTGTGGTGAAGTAGAGTTCCCATGCCGCCGCTCGGGGGTGGTGTGCTCTGCTCACTGTGATTCCTCATCTCATCCTGTGGGGTTGCAAGGCCTCTCCAGCCTCGTACATGCCTACGAGTATAACTTTCAATTACCGGCTCTTTCGTTCGGTGATGTCTAACTCACGTTTAGGGCGTCGTATGAATGATGAGAAAGAAAATGCGTTGTGAGTTACCCTAATTGCAATGAATTCCACTGATGGTTGGAATGTGGAATTCTTGATCCCTCAGGAGGAATATCCATGAAGAAGACAACAAAGATTGTGGAAGTTGTCGACGATTTTGACGGGACGCCCGCCGAGCAAACCGTGCGCTTCGCATTCAATGGGGCGTCGTACGAAATCGATTTGAACCGCGCGCATTTCGAAGAATTTGCCGGCGCTATTCAGCCCTACATTAAGGCCGGTCGTAAGGTTGGTTCGACTCGTCGTCGCGGCAACGCTGGCAATCCGAACCAACGCCTGGAGAATGCGAAGATTCGTGCGTGGGCGCAGGAGAACGGGCGTGAGGTTTCTGATCGCGGGCGTATTCCCGCTCCGATCGTTGAGGCTTACCGTCAGGCTCACGCCTGATCGGTATGTTTCAGTGTGGGGTGCGCAGATTATCTGCGCACCCCACACTGGTTGGTGGAGTGTCACTTGCTCATGAAGATTTCGTTGCTGGCACCCAAATCGCTGGTCACCTGAGGGGCGTTTCCTTCCTCGTACTCGATTTCGTTGTTAGACCCGGTGAAGGATACGGTTGATACCGATTCAACCTCGATGGAGTTGTTGGAACCGGCCACCGTGATCGCGGTAACCTCTCCGCCGTCAATCTCGTTATTTGAACCATTGACGATGACCGTCGTGGTGCCCGCGGGAATGGTGAGGTGCTCGTTTGATTCATTGAAGATGATCGGCGTCGCGTTGTCCTGCGAGGGGGCGGTGGATGCATCCGAGGTTGTGGGCGCCGAGGTGGCGGGGGCGGTGGATACGTCCGAGGTTGTGGGCGCCGAGGTGGCGGGGGAGGATGTTGATGAGGTATCGCTCGGTGCGGCGTTGTTCTGGGTGCAGCCGGTCAGGGCCAGGGTGGCCACGGCCATGACGGCAGCGGCGGGGATGAGGGACTTGATGGACATGGGGTTTCCTTTTCGTGTGGGTAGATGAACGATGTTGGTGTGTCAGAAAGCGGGGATGAAGATTTCGACGCGGCGGTTGAGCGCTCGTCCGGCGGGGTTATCTGATCCGTCGGCGTTCTCGTTGGGGGCCACGGGCTTCGACTCGCCGTAGCCGGTCGCGTCCATGGTCGCGGTTACGCCTTTCGCGCTCAGGTCGTTCTTAACGGCGTTTGCGCGAGCTTCGGAGAGCTGCTGGTTGAAAGCTTCATCGGACACGGAGTCGGTGTGCCCGTAAATGTGGGCGGCGGGGACCTTCGCGTTGGTGAGGATGTCGGCGAGCTTTGTCAGGGTCTGGGCGGCGTCGGGGCGGATGTCGGACTTACCGAAGTCGAAGAGGACGCCGTCCTCTAGGGTGATGAGGGTGCCGCAGGATTCGACGGGCTTGAGTGACTCGACCGGCGGGAAGGTGCCGAGTGTGGAGGCTTTTTCAACCTTGGGTGCGCCGGTGATCGTTGTGCCGTTGACCATCGCAGTGCCGTCGCCGTTGTTGATGATGGTCAGGTTCGGGTCCGTGTAGTTGCCGGTGCCGTCGCCGTTGTTGATGATTGTTACGGTGCGTGTGGTGTGTGTGCCTGAGCCGTCGCCGTTGTTGGTGATCGTTTCACCTGTTGCGGAGTTTGTGTAGGTGCCGCCGCCGTGTCCGTTCAGGGTGAAGGTGGTGGTCGGGCTGGTGTAGGTGCCGGAGCCGTCGGTGTCAACCGTGATGGTGAGCTTCGTGTCGCCGTTCGTGTAGGTGCCGGAGCCGTCGCCTGCGTAGGTGATGGTTGTTGTTCCCTCGGTGATGACGCCGGAGCCGTCGCCTGCGTTGATGACGGTCGTGTTGTTGGAGGTGGTTACGGCGGATCCGTCGCCGCCGAAGACTGTGGTGCCTGAGACGACGGAGGTGCCGTCACATTTGGCGGGTGCGACGCTCACGCCGGGAACGGAGGATAGGGTTGAGGATGCGGAGTCGACGATGGCTTTGTCGGCGTTGGATGCGAACACGTCGATCGGGGGAGTAGAAAAGAGGGGGATCGGCGGGATTTCTCCGGCCCGGTATCCGGGGACCGTGGGGGTGGCCGAGGCCGTGGCAGTGGGTGATGATGTCCGCGAGGTGGTGGCTGCCTCCTGTGTGGGGGAGGGGGCCGCATCCTTCGGCTTGGATGAACCGCAGGCGCCCACGGCAAGGGAGGCCGCGGTGATGAGGGCGGCCGTTGTCAGAGTGCGTCGTGTGATGGTCATAGTGTAACCGTACGGGAAGAAGTGAAGAGTGCATACTGTTCCGGTAATCATGTGGAACCTTGATTTTTTGGGGCGTTCAGGGGGAAACGGCGAGGCGTTCAGGGGGTAATCAGGGGGAGACCGGGGTAGTGACGGGGCGTCCGGCGCGCGGTCGGTACAGATCGCGGGGGTAATCAGGGGGAGACCGGGGTAGTGACGGGGAGAAGATGTGGGAGGAGTGGTTTTCGCCGCTGAGGGATGGTTCGGCGCGTCCCCACAGCTGTGGCGTGATCAACGACACGGAATGTAGGAGCTACGCTCCGACTGTGGGACAATAGAGACATGAGCTACAAACTGGTGCTGCTCCGCCACGGCGAGAGCGAATGGAATGCAAAGAACCTCTTCACCGGTTGGGTGGATGTTCCGCTGTCGGACAAGGGCCGCGCGGAGGCTACCCACGGTGGTGAGCTCCTCAAGGAATCCGGCGTTCTCCCGGACCTCCTGTTCACGTCGATGCTGCGTCGCGCCATCATGACCGCGAACCTCGCTCTCGACGCTGCCGATCGCCACTGGATCCCCGTTGAGCGCAACTGGCGCCTCAACGAGCGTCACTACGGTGCGCTCCAGGGCAAGAACAAGAAGGAAATCCGCGACGAGTACGGCGAGGAGCAGTTCATGCTGTGGCGCCGTTCCTTCGACGTGGCTCCGCCCGCCATCGAGGCCGGCTCGGAGTTCTCGCAGGATCAGGATCCCCGCTATGCCGGTGAGCCTGTCCCCATGAGCGAGTGTCTGAAGGATGTCATCGCGCGTCTGCTTCCCTACTGGGATGAGGCCATTGTTCCTGCGATTAAGACCGGCAAGACTGTCATGATTGCCGCGCACGGCAACTCGCTGCGCGCCATCGTCAAGCACCTGGATGACATCTCCGACGCGGATATTGCCGGCGTGAACATCCCCACCGGCATTCCGCTGGTGTACGAGCTCGACGAGGAAACCCTCAAGCCCATCAAGAAGGGCGGCACCTACCTGGATCCTGAGGCCGAGGCGAAGATCGCCGCGGTCGCTAACCAGGGCAAGTAAGCGACGCGGGGCCTCGGTTTCGTCTGTGTGGACGAGGCCGGGGCTTCGTCGTGCCTGTGGGCGCGACAATTGCGGGGTTGGGATGATGCTTGTGCCTCCTTGGGCGTGTGCGAGGGGTGTGTTGAAGTAGGGGTGCGCGGGTGAACGAACGAGTGTGGCGCATTCCCTAAAACTGACCATCCGATCGTGACTGGGGTCGCAGAGATGGTCGTATGGTGGTCGTGCTTGACGTTGGTTTGTATCGTTCCTCTAATGCGTGTAACGTTGGGCTTTCACACTGTCTCGGAGATATTCGTCAGGCAACTGGTAGAATGGACGTGCTATCCACGCGAGCACCCAGGAGTCCTTCCATGTCGTTCGAAATCGGTCAGACGGTCGTCTACCCGCACCACGGCGCAGCCACGATCGAAGAGGTCATGACGCGCACCATTCGCGGTGAAGAACGTACGTATCTGAAGCTGCGCGTGAACCAGGGCGACCTGGAGATCCAGGTTCCAGCAGAAAACGTTGACCTGGTTGGCGTGCGCGACATTGTTGACGAGGACGGCCTGGAGGAAGTGCTCGCCGTTCTGCGCGCCCCCTACGTGGAGGAACCCACCAACTGGTCGCGCCGCTTCAAAGCAAACCAGGAGAAGATTGCGACTGGCGACATCGTCAAGGTCGCCGAGGTCGTGCGCGACCTGACGCGCCGCGACGACCTGAAGAAGCTGTCCACGGGCGAGAAGCGCATGCTGACGAAGGCCCGTTCCATCCTCACCTCTGAACTGGCCTTGGCCCGCAATATCGATAAGTCAGCCGCCGCGGATCGCCTCGATTCTGTCTTGGCTGAGGGCCGCATCGAGATCGATGATGACGCAATCTCCGAGTGAGGTTTGCGCGGTCCTGACGGCCGCCGGGTCCGGCTCGCGCCTCGGCTGTGAGCTGCCCAAGGCTCTCGTTGAATTATCGGGTCGCCCCCTGCTGTGGTGGGCGGCCCGCGGCCTACGCGCCGGGGGAGTGGGCATGATCGTCGTCACTGCCCCGGCCTCGTGCATCGCTGAGTTCAGCGCCGCGATCGACGGCTTGGGCGACGTGCTTGTCGTCGCGGGCTCCGACCGCTCGCGGCAGGCTTCCGTCGCACTAGGCTTGGCTGCCCTCGGGGACAGAAGCGCGGATACGGTCGTCCTCGTGCACGATGCGGCTCGCCCCCTGACTCCACCGCAGGTTACCGCGCGCGTCATCGACGCGGTGCGCGCTGGCGCGGGCGCGGTCATCCCCGTCCTGCCCGTCACCGACACGCTCAAGACCGTGGATGCCTCGGGCCTTGTCACGGGTACGCCGCGGCGCGCCGACATGGTGGCCGTGCAGACTCCGCAGGGTTTCCGCTGGGATGTGCTCACGCGCGCGCACGAGGCGGGCGCCTCCCTCGGGGCAGACGAGGCCGTGGCCGCCACGGACGACGCTGGCCTGGTCGAGGCGATCGGGGCAGCCGTGCACACGGTCGCGGGTGACGAACGCTCCCTGAAGGTCACGCGTCCCCTCGACCTTGCCATAGCGCGGCTGCTCGCCGACCAGGACGAACTCCTAGGGCGCAGGATTAGTCAGGGTGGCCACCGCCACTGACTTGTTGACAGCGAACAAGGCTGAGGCTGGGACGTATCGATCATCTGTCACCCTCCACGTGCGTCTCCTTCGTCCCTGACATGCCAGCATGTTGCATCCGGTCAGGTTGCGCTGGTGGTTCCCCCTCCTCGTCCCCATCGCCCCCGCACATCTCCAAACGCGGGCAACCCTCCCTCAGGCGTCTGGATCCTGGCCTCGTAGGAGCGCGCGCACCACGTCGACGCCGACCTCAGTGCCGAGAACGCGTCGCCGCCCGGGGTTGGAGGCGAAATAGTCGATAAGGCGCTCGAAGGCGACGTAGGAGAGGCCAGGATCTTTCAAATGCAGCCACATGATGCCTTCCTCGCCGTCTGCGGTCCAGTGAATGGCGGTCATTCCCTTGACGGTCTCGCCCATGCCGGTCACATCACACCAGTCCGCCATCTTGATCCGAGGGAGGAGGTCTCTCTCCGCGAAGGCAAACCCCTCGGGGATAAGAACGAACTTCTGTACCTTGACGTCGCGCGGTTGGGGGAAATACAGACCTGGCACTTTCACGAGAAGGCAGATGATGAAGACACCAGCGCCGAGCGACATGAGGACACCATTTTTTGTGCTCGAGGAGAACGCGAGAGGGATGAGGCAAAGAGCAATGCTACTTAGTCCCCATGTGAATCCAGCGTTGCGACTGCGGGCAAATGTAGCGTCCCCGGTGATCATCAGCTCGGTGACCGTGCGTTCCTCCTCGCGCGTTGTGGCGGCAGTGACCCTCGGCGGGCGGCTGGGTGCACGCGCGTAGGCGACTCCAGCTGGAATGAAGGCGACGAGGATAATGCAGACGATAGCGAGCCCGTAACGCAGTCCGAGAGCGGGGAAACCGAGTGCGATGAGGGCAGCGAGGACAAGTGCTGCCGCGAGTCCGGCGGCATACAAGCACGCGGGGACGATCCACGCTCGCCGCATGATGGCGTCCGCTTGGCTCGGGGTGAGGGGCCGCCGGATGAGTGTCAGAGGAAGCATGAGCCTAGCCTGCCGTCAGGATGTCGCTGACGAGCTGCGGTCCCTGGGGTGTTCCGAGCGTTGCTCGATCCTCTGGATGAGCGACAAAGTGGTTCATGAGCCGCGCGAGTTGCCAGTAGCAGATGGGCGTCCCCCTCATCTCGAAAACGAGCGCATCCTCGGAGTCTCGGGTGGATACGTGCATCAACTGATGCGACTCCTTGTTGGCGACGAAAAGCTCGAAACCCTCAATCTGGGGGTTGCGATCCCAACGGATATGTGTCGGGTTGTCGTGCAGGAGGGGCTGAATCGACAGGTGATCGGGACCGAGCGTGATCATCGGTGACCGGTGGATGCGCGAGGGGCGATAGTCTGTCACGTTGAACATTGTGTATCCGAAGTACGAATACGAGAACCCCAGGATTAGGCTCATGACAGAATTAGGCTGAATAAGGAACAAGAGGAGTGCGATGGGGCCGCAGGTCATCAAGAACACGGAGCAGATCGACGAAACGTAGAAGGGGAGGATAAGGGGATAGAGGGCGATTCCTTCCGACTCGACGTGCATGAGAACTCCCCGGCGCTGCTGAACGATTTCGGCGACGCCGAGTGTGAGGGAAGCGAGAGCGAGGAGAATCGGAACTACGACGAAAAAGAATGTGTAGGCGATTGGGAAAAAGCTGCGTATACAAAAAAAGAAGATTGCACAACTAGCGCAAACGGTGGCGATGAAAAAATTTGCGCGCGCCTTGGATAGCCGTTCGTCCGCATCGGACACGCTGCGCAATGAATCGTCCGCCATCGTTGGTCTCCTTCCAGGGTGACAGGCCAGTATATTGCATCCGGTCAGGTTGCGCTGGTGGCTCCCCGGCCTCGTCCCCACCGCGCCGCCGGACGAGCGGGGGAAGCGAAACGTGGTAGTTTCACCCTGGACGCACGCGCGCCGCCGAGCACTCCCCACCGAAGGAGCCCGATCACATGAGTACCACTCCCTCCCCCCGCAACCGCGTGATCACGCGCCAAGTCGTCGAATGGGCGGCCTGGGACTGGGGGAGCGCCGCCTTCAACGCGGTCGCCACCACCTTCGTGTTCACGACCTACCTGACCAGCGACGGCGTCTTCACCGACGCGGGCACCGCCTCAAGCTGGCTCAGCAACGGCATGACGATCGCGGGCCTGTTCATCGCGCTCCTCGCCCCCATCACCGGTCAGCGCGCCGATCGACGAGGCCGGGGCGGAGTCTGGCTCGGATGGTTCACCGGGTTGGTCGTCGCCTGCATGCTCGCCATGTACTTCGTACACCCCGAATCGGTGCTCGGACCCAAGGGCGCCCTCATGCTCGGCATCGCCCTGCTGGGCCTGGGCAACGTGTTCTTCGAGTTCGCATCCGTGAACTACAACGCGATGCTCAACCACCTGGGCGAGAAGGAAGACCGCGGCAAAATTTCGGGCTTCGGCTGGGCGTCCGGCTACATCGGCGGCATCGTCCTGCTGCTCATCCTCTACGTGGGCCTCATCGGCACCAACCTGCTCGGCGTCCCCACGGACGAGTACCTGCCGATCCGCATCTCCATGGTGATCGCCGCCCTGTGGCTCGGCGGCTTCGCCATCCCCGTCATCCTTCACCCGCCGCTGCCCAAAAAGGTGCACACCGGCGGCGACCACGAGTCCATCCTCGACTCCTACAAGCTCCTGTGGCGCACCGTTCGCACCCTGAGCTCCGAGGCCCCGCACACCCTCTTCTTCCTCATCGCCTCCGCCGTCTTCCGCGACGGCCTGGCCGGCGTCTTCACCTTCGGTGCCGTCCTGGCCAAGACCGCTTTCGGTTTCAGCGCGGGCGAGGTCATGATCTTCGCGATCGCCGCGAACATCGTCGCCGGCCTGGCGACCGTCGCCTTCGGCTGGGTGGACGACAAGATCGGCCCGAAGAAAGTCATCATCCTGTCGCTGTCCGCCATGGTCGTCGCCGGCTTTGGCGTCTTCTTCCTCCACGCCCGCGGCCCCATCGTGTTCTGGACCCTGGGCCTGGCCCTGTGCGTCTTCGTGGGCCCCACTCAGTCCGCGTCGCGCTCCTTCCTGTCGCGCATCATCCCCGCCGGGCGCGAGGGCGAGGTCTTCGGCCTCTACGCGACGACCGGCCGCGCCGTGTCCTTCATGGCCCCCGCCATGTACGGCCTCTTCCTCCTGATCGGCAAGGCCGTGACCCCCGCCGGCGAGGACTACACCTACTGGGGCATCCTCGGCATCATGCTGATCCTCCTCGTGGGCCTGGGCCTGACCATCCCCGTGAAGGCGGACCGCGCTACGCTCCACCACATGGAGGGCTGAGCGCCCTCGCCGCGGCGTTACGCGGCCCCAGACGACTCGTCCCCGACGCAACCGGGCATGCTCTCGGGCGTCGGGGACGGTTCTGTATCGATCCGCTTACGGGGTCCGTGGCGTCACGGCGATGACTTCGCCGCTGCGTGCTCCGACGAGCAAGTCGTCGAAGATCCACGTGAGGTTCGTGGCCTCGTCCAGCTCCGGCGACACGTAGGTCATCTCGCGT
>NZ_CAUTSL010000031.1:0-26342 GCF_963540955.1 Actinomyces bouchesdurhonensis | reverse complement strand
CAACTCCTTCAAATCTTGAAATCGAAGCGTTGGAATTGCAACGTTTCCAGCGATTGTTGAAACTTCACTCAAACGAATTACGTGCGAAATTTTGGGAAACGGTGCCACAAGCCACAGACCAGGTCGCCCGCAGACGCGAAAGGCCGTGGCCCCGGGCCAGCCACGGCCTCGACGATGAAAGGTTAGGCCTCGTAGGTCACCGAAACCGGCGCATGATCCGAGAAGCGCTCCTCATACTCCTCAGCGCGACCAATCACAAAACTGCGAGCCCGCTCCCCCAGAGTCGGCGTCGCATACTGATAGTCAATACGCCAGCCCGCATTATTGACAAACGCCTGCCCACGCCAAGACCACCACGAATAGGGGCCCTGCACATCGCCGGCCAGATCACGCACCGTATCGCGCCAGCCCTCCTCCACCCACCGGTTGAGGAATACAATCTCCTCATCGAGGACGCCAGCGCGCTTATTGTGGTTCGGCTTCCAGTTTTTGATGTCAGCTTCCGAACGCACGACGTTGAAATCACCGCACACCAAGGAAGGGACACCGTTCTCCTCCTCATCTGCAAGTAGCTCAGCCATGCGCGCACCAACGCGAGGCAGATGCGCCATCTTCGCCTCCTGTTTAGGCGTGTCCTTCTCACCCGAATGGAAGTATGCGGACACGACACGCAGCGGGGTCTGCGCGCCCTCGCGGCGCACGACGGTCTCCAGCCAACGACCCGAATCAACATCCGTTTCTGCATCGTCGAGCACGGGGCGAGGCTCACCTTCAAAACCTACTCGTCCGCGCCTCACAGCCACACCAACGCCCGCTCGTCCCTTAATGCGGCATGGCGCCCACACACTGTCCCACGCCTCGCCCATAATGTCGCGGGCAATCTCCTCCGGTGCACGCACCTCCTGCATAACAAGCACGTCCGTAGCGCTCGCATCCAACCAGGCCAGGAAGCCGCGCTTATGGGCGGCGCGAATACCATTCAGATTCACTGTCGTTACCGTCAGAGTCATCGATTCTCCTTCAAGCGAGTGTTTCTTCAGCGTACCCGAACATGAAGGCGCGGCGAGGGAATGAGTTCCCTCGCCGCGCCTGGCACGCGCTCACACATTCGCCGACACGTACCGACGAACATAACGCCTACTGGGGGCTACCGGGAGCCGAGACCCGCCTGGCGCTCCGCCGCCTCAACGACGTTCGTGACCAGCAGCGCACGCGTCATCGGGCCAACTCCACCCGGGTTCGGGCTGAGCCAGCTGGCAACCTGATCGACACCGTCGGCGACATCGCCCTTCAGACGAGCCTTACCGTCGGCGTCCTTCACACGACTCACGCCCACGTCCAGGACAACCGCGCCGGGAGCCACCATGTCGGGAGTGATGATTCCAGCTGAACCCGCTGCTGCGACGATCACGTCCGCCCGGCGCACGTGATCAGCCAGGTTCCTGGTACCCGTGTGGCACACGTCAACCGTCGCGTTCACTTCCTTGCGCATGAGGAGCAGACCGATCGACCGGCCAACCGTCACGCCACGCCCGATGACGCACACGTTCCTGCCGGCCAAGTCGATCCCGTGACGTTCCACCAGCTCGATGACCGCGCGCGGCGTACAGGGCAGCGGCGAGTCGATCGGACCAGAGCCACGCAACACGAGGCGCCCCAGATTCATCGGGTGTAGCCCGTCAGCGTCCTTCGCTGGGTCGATACGCTCGAGGACCGCGTTCGCATCGATGCCCCGCGGAAGCGGCAATTGAACGATGTAGCCCGTGCACGCCGGATCCGCGTTGAGCTGATCGATCGCGGCCTCCACCTGTTCCTGCGTAGCGTCGGCAGGCAGGTCCACGCGGATCGACTGTGCACCAATCTCAGCGCAGTCACGATGCTTGCCCGCGACGTATGCGACAGACCCAGGGTCCTCTCCCACCAGGATTGTGCCGAGGCCTGGGACAGCCCCGACCTCGCGCAGCCTGTTGACGCGTTCCTTGAGCTCCGCCTTAATCGCCGACGCGGTCGCGGTCCCATCCAGGACCCCCGCGGGCCCCGCCCAGGGGGCCCTCACTGCTCGAGCCCCGCATACAGAGGATGCTTGTCCGTCAGCCTCTTGACGCGTGCGCGCAGGGCATCCACCTCAACGTTGCCACCGGACGCGCCCTGCGTGAGCGTCGTGCCGATAATGTCCGCGACTTCGGCGAAGTCTTCAGCATCGAAGCCGCGCGTCGCGAGGGCCGGCGTGCCGATACGCAGACCCGAGGTGACGACCGGCGGGCGGGGATCGAAGGGGACCGCGTTGCGGTTAACCGTAATGCCCACTTCATGCAGCAGATCCTCCGCCTGCTTGCCGTTGAGTTCAGACTCAACCAGGTCGACGAGCACCAGGTGCACGTCCGTACCACCGGTGACCAGCTTAATACCTGCCTTCTTCGCATCGTCAGCTCCGAGGCGCTCCGCCAGGATCTGTGCGCCCTCGAGGGTGCGGCGCTGACGGTCCTTGAACTCTTCAGTCTGCGCGACCTTCATGGCGATCGCCTTGGCTGCAACCACGTGCATGAGAGGGCCACCCTGCTGGCCGGGGAACACGGCGCTGTTGAGCTTCTTACCCCATCGCTCGCCACGCGACGACAAGATCATGCCGGAACGAGGTCCGCCCAGGGTCTTGTGAACCGTCGTCGTCACAACGTCGGCGTAGGGCACCGGGTTCGGATGCAGGCCGGCTGCCACAAGTCCCGCGAAGTGCGCCATGTCCACCCACAGGGCAGCGTCGACCTCGTCAGCAATGTCCCGGAAGGCCTGGAAGTCGAGGTGACGAGGGTACGCGGACCAGCCGGCGATGATGACGCGGGGACGCTCAGCGAGAGCCGCTTCACGAACCTTTTCAGGCTCGATGCGCATCGTCTCGCGGTCTACCTCGTAAGCGACCGCCTTGTAGTGCTTACCCGAGAAGTTCAAGCGCATGCCGTGAGTGAGGTGGCCTCCGTGAGCCAACGACAGGCCGAGGATCGGATCGCCAACGTTAGCCATCGCCATGAGCGCTGCCGCATTTGCTTGAGCACCGGCGTGAGGCTGGACGTTGACGTAGTCGCCACCAAACACCTGCTTGGCGCGTTCGATCGCGAGGGACTCTGCGACGTCCACAAACTCGCAGCCCCCGTAGTAGCGGCGCCCCGGGTAGCCCTCAGCGTACTTGTTAGTCAGAACAGACCCCTGCGCCTGAAGGACAGCGCGCGGAACGAAGTTTTCCGAGGCGATCATTTCGAGAGTCTCGCGCTGGCGGCCCAGTTCAGCATCCAGCACCGCCTGAATCTCAGGGTCGAGCTGCGCCAGCGTCATGTCGTTGAGGGAATCCATCGGGTTCTCCTGTTGATCATTCGAGTGTGATAACAGCAACTTCTAGCCCAGGCGGGCGGCTATCGATGCCAACGCGTCGCTCCCCGGTGGTGGCCCACCTCAAATCGCCAGTCACGACACGCTATCAAGTCTATCTCGCAGCCGTGAGCTGCGCATTCTTCCATCGTGTCAGGATGCTACCATTTGGTCACCATGCGACCGTGAGGCGTCAGCAACAAGTATCTGGTGCACGAAATCACAGCCCATTTTCGCTTGTACTTAACCCTTTGGTTAGCAACTAAGTTAACCGTATGGATAGACTAGGGTTAACACCTAACGGTGACTGAGTCGAGATCGGGTCGTTTACCCAGTAAATGTCCCAATCTAGAGGGGAACACTCCTCTAACCGACCTACAGTATTTGAGTTTGAGGAAGTAGAAGGAAGAGGCACAGATGACAACTTTGACGAAGCCAAGTGCGCGCGCCGCCTCGACGGCTCTGGCATACGAGCACGCGTCCGATTTAGCCGCATCCGCCGACAGCGCTATCAAGCGCATGTGCGATGTTATCGCCTCACTTCTCGGCATTATCATGCTGATTCCGGTGTGGATTATCGTCGCTCTAGCGGTGCGCCTGAGCGACGGCGGTCCCGCATTCTTCACACAGAAGCGAGTGGGCCTCGACGGTACGACTTTTACCATGTTTAAGTTCCGCACCATGCGCGTTGATGCCGAAGCCATGAAGGCCTCTCTCATGGAGGCCAATGAGGCCGATGCCAGCGCAGGAAATTCGATCATGTTTAAAATGGCGAACGACCCGCGCGTAACGCGAATCGGCGCCTTCCTCCGCAAGACCTCGATCGACGAACTACCCCAGCTTTTCAACGTTCTCCGGGGCGACATGTCGCTCGTCGGGCCGCGCCCGCCGCTGCCCAGCGAAGTTGCACAGTACGAGCCTCGCGTCATGGGCAAGTTCGCCGTCCGCCCGGGCATCACCGGCCTCTGGCAAATTTCGGGGCGCTCCAACCTCTCCTGGGATGAGACGGTCCACCTGGACCTGTCCTACGCCCAGCACCGCTCCCTCACGCTTGATGCGTGGATCATGCTGCAGACAGTCCCTGCTCTGCTGCGTCACGAGGGAGCCTACTGACCCTTTCTGCGTGTGTGTGACGGGGTGTGGCCCGAGCCTTTCGGCTCGGGCCACACCCTTAACTATGCTCTACAGACCCAGCACAACCAGTGTCCTGCAGCGTTTCACACCCCACCATCGAAAGACGGCTTATCCCCTTTCGACGACCGTGACAAAACCTAAATAACGGTTACCGTAAATCTCAAAGGGGGCTTGCTTCTGAGACGAACCACCCGCGCCACCCCCACTCCAGACTCCAGTGCGGCTCCAGCGTCCATCTGCCAATACAAGAAGAATCATGGTCGCACGCGTCATAATACCTGACCACCATGGACACCGAACCGACGATACCCAGCACCTTCCAGATACCAAGGATGCCGACGCAAGTCGTCGCCAGCATCACCGATACGGTCGTTAGACAGACCGCTTCGCGTCCAACGAACTCACCCCGTCAAAAGCTGCTGCTGGTTAGGACACAACAACGGCAGTCGCAGCAGCTCACAGCTGGGGCTTGTCGTATCCCGAGAGCGCGGCTAGGAGTCTCGAGCGGTGCGCCACTGACACGTGAACCCGCTCCTTAGAGCGCTAACCCGCTATCGCGCGCGTTAACACCCAAATGCGACCGCAGACCGCCCCGCCAACGCTCACGACAGAAGACCCCCGCGCGGATTAGCGGCTATGTGCCACATAGCTAGTCCCGGTACGCCATAGCACGTTCAAGAACGACAGAGCGGGTGTAATCCTCTGGAAGGACTCCCTTCGCTCCGTCGTCGCGTTCGAGATCCACGCGACGATTCGCCGATCATCCTACAGACGGGTGCGCGGGCCGAACCCTCATCGAGTTCAGCCCGCGCACCCCAGCCTCACTTAGCGCGAATTACTCACACCTTGGAAGCACCCTGCGAGACGACGAGACCGAGCTCGTCGAAACTGCCCATCGCTTCAAGCCGACGAATCAGCTGCGGCCAGTGCGCGATGAAGTCCAAGGCCTCGATGGTGTAACGCTTCGTCAGGCGCTTGGGTTCATGCGCAATGCGCCAGGCCCAGCCAAGCCGAGCATTGTGTACCCAGTCGGGGAAGTAGTCCTCGGCGGCTTTCGCATACTGGTCTATCCAACCACCCGCCACGCACACTGACACATCCGGTACTTGCTCCAGCACCCATGCAGCGACGACATCCTGGAGACCAGCCCCGAGTCCGACAATCGCCAGACGCGGATGGAAGTCCGTCAGGATCGACGGGTTAGCCTTCAGTCGACGCAGCCCGTCGTATCCGTCGATGTGTTGAACGTTAAAGCGGCTCAGCCGCTGTGCGACGGCCTGGCCGGCCTCCACGGTCGTACCGATCACGGTGATCCGAGTGCCGTCCTCGAGGCGATCGAAGACGTAAGGCAACACGAGGTCCGTGGACGTACGGGCAACGTTGTACCCAGCGGCGCGTAGACGCATCTGAAGGAACGTGCCATCGAACCCGATGGTGCTCATACGTGACAGGGCTGGAAAGTCCGCGTGAAGAAGCGACCAGTGATTGAGCCATGACGTGGCGTGCCCGGGGGTGAGCAGGCGCGTCGCCATCGCTTCAAAGACGGGGTCGGCCACGGATACGTTCTCGGAGCGAGACTTGTCAGTCATGACTATCACCTCAGCAAGCTTGCTTTGAGATCGAAGGAGACGGACACGGCACCAGCGTAGTTGGCGTGCTCTTCAACGGCGATACGATTGACACCGTCCTTCAACACATCACGGGGCACCATGACTGTCACAGTGTTCTTCTTGGCAGAACTCAGTGAGACGTTAGACGTCGCTCGAGTGTTTGAGGTAACCGCTCCTTCGGGCATGTTCACCCGCTTGACTTCGGTTCCGTTGACGTAGATGACGGCCCCGTCGTCGGCGCGGACAGTGAGGGTCAGCTCGAAGTCGGCACTGATGGTTCCGAGGTTGACATCACGGGCAAAGTAGCTGGTGATGGGGCGCTCGGAGGGGTCCAGATCGAAGGGGGTACCGGCATCGCGATCGCCCCAACCCAGCGGGCTGGCGCCGTGCTTCCACGCGGACAGGTCCGCCGTGGAATTCCATGCGGCGTCGGGCGCTTCCTTGGAGTTCCAGTAGTTCCAGTACTGTCCTGTGGGCAAGAACTCTCCGAAGTTCACGCCGGACACGTCGAGCACGTCGAGGGGCTTATTCGGGTCGGGTTCAACAGGATCGTCCGGATGCGGCTGGGGCTGCGGGTCGGGATCGGGCTGGGGCTGCGGGTCGGGCGCGGGTTCGTTGCCTTTGGCGACGACCTGCACCGTGCCGTCGATGGTCATCGACGAGCTGGAACGGTAGTTGAGGTGCGTCTCCGCGGCGAGGGTGTTGGTTCCGGCGACCAGCTGGGACGCGGGAACGAAGACCAGCTGGCGATCGGCGCGAGCAGAGGCTGTTGTCACGGACGAGGACGCAAAGGTGTTGGCCGTGACAGTGCCCTCGCCCATTCGCTGACGCACGATCTCGGTGCCGTTGACGTACACCACGGCACCGTCGTCGGCAGTCACGGACACATTCACGCCTGCGATTGCGGTGGGATCAGTGACCGTGAAGGAGGTGCGTGCGTAGGTTGTGAGAGGCCGGGACTTGGTGGGGCCGGGTGTGAGCGTTGTTCCCAGCCCGGTCGTCCCGTAGCCGATCGGGGCGGTTCCGCGGCTCCAGGAGGAGTCGTCGTACGAGGTCTGGGCCCAGTCCTCGTCCACCGCGTCGTTCGACCAGTGGTACGCCCATGTGGCGTCTTCGTCAACGAGGAGGGAGGCGTCGTCAGGTTGGACAGGCTTCCCGTTGGCGTTGACCGTGTAGGCGTGGGTCGACGCTCCGCGCAGTCCGTCGGAGGCGACGGCGCGAACGAAGAATCGGTTATTGCCACCGAGGGGAACGGTGATGGACGTCGAGGTCGTGGTGGCGATCGTACGATCGTCGCGCAGGACGTCGTAGGAGGCGGCGCCCGGCACGGACGACCACTTGAGGGTCACCGACTGAGCATTGCCATCAGAGCCGCGCAGGTTTGCGGGCACCGCCGGCGCGGTAGCGTTACGAGCGGGCATACGAACGAAGCCACCGGACCACTGGCCAGCCGTCTTGGAGGTGTAGGAGTAGTTGAAGTCGCCGCCGGCCCACAGAGCACCGTCGTCACCCATTTCGAGTGCCCAAGCGCCAGTCGAGCGCAGGGAGGACAAGCGGTAGGGGGTCCAGCCGATCTGACGGCCGGTGGCCTCGTCCCATCCGCCGACCCACTGAATTTCGTCGGCGCGTGTCCAGGTGTTGCCCAGCGCCAGGTAGTGGTAGGCGTCCTGGAACGTGTAGTCAGAGCAGTGGCAGGAGCCGTAGACGACGCCGTTCGTTGAATGCGTCGTCGCCTGCAGGTCGCCACCGTTCTGCATGGTGATGGAGCCGGAGGTGCGGGTCATGTCAGATGTGTTGTAACCGAACAGCGAGTGCTGAGAACCGCCGAAGTAGACGCGACCATTGCCGACGGTGACGGCCTGCTGGTACTTGCCGATCAGGTAGGAGTGACGGAAGCTCCACGACTGATCCAGGGTGGCACCGTCGGAGGTTGATACGCGGGCTGCGTTTTCGGCGACGCGATCGTGAATGCGGGTGAAGTGTCCCGCGGCGTAGAGGTAGCTGTCGTTCTCGTCCACGTCAATGTCGATGACGGCACCGTTGAACTCGGGGTTCCAGCCGCGCTCGGGCTTGCCGGACAGTGACAGGCGAGCACCGTTGCGGGTGTAGACGGAGGAGGAGCCGTTACCCGTCAGGTGGGTGAAGGCGCCTGCCAGGTAAATGTGATCTCCGACGACCTTCGCGGCCTTGACGGTGACCGGGGAGGCGTTACCGTTGCGGACCTGGAGGGTCCAGGACGGGTCGATCTGCCCTGTCGCAGCGTCAATCAGGACGGTACCGACGTGTGTCTCTCCGTTGACCCTGGTGAAGTCGCCGACTGCTAACAGTTTGTCGCCGGGCAGCTCGACCAGGTCCTTAACCTGATTATTGAAGTCGAAGGTCTGCCCACTCCACTCGCCCGTGGTTGCGTCGAAGGCGGCCAGGCCCCGGCTCGTGGTTTCAGAACCATTCTTCCCCTTTTGTACGCCTGTGAAGTTGCCACCGACGTACATGGTGGAGCCAACCTGCTCGAAGGCCTGAACCTGGATGTTGCCTTCCTGGATTGAGCCGTTCAGGTTACCGGTCACTCCCCATGACATGGGAGTCGCGAATTCGGAGACGGATGCTTTCTGTGTCTCGGCTGCCGTGCCGCCATCGCCGATTGCGCGGAAGGACGAATCCGTGGAACGCAGCTCGGGCCTCACGTACGCCTCCGCATAGGGGTTGATGATGGAGCCGTTGCGATGGAAGAAGGACGTCGATGAGGAGGTGTCGTACCAGGACGAGGCCAGCGGCCCGTAACCCCAGCCCATCGTGTACTTATTTTGCGCTGAGGCGGTTGGGTTGACGTAGCCCCATCCCGCGTTGGTGCCGAAGCCCGACCAGACGATGCCGCCGTTGACCCACCACTCACGGTTGAACTTGACGTTCACGGGGTGGGCGCTCTTGAAGGGCCAGATGAAGTCGCTCATCTTCGGGAACTGCATGCGAACGGTCTGGAAAGAGCTACCGCGGTGGTTCCAGGCGCGCTGAACCATCAGGCCGTCGGGCAGGTCGGAGACCTTGGTGCCGCCGAGCAGGCCGTTGACGGTCTCATGTGAGGCCTGGATGACCTCGAAGTCACCGGCCTTGCGGCTGCGGGTGGCCAGCTTCGACTGATCTCCCTTGCCCTGGCTCCAGGTCTCCCAGCCTTCGCGCCCGCGACCGATGAGGACCCATCCGCCGCCGTCGGTGGTCTGGTCACAGAAGAACTGGCCGGGTGCCTCCATGGTCGAGGTCTGCAGCCAGTAGGTGCCGTCGGCAGAGTTCGGGTTGTTCTGCTTGATTTCCCAGCAAGAGGCCGCGGCAGTCGCCTCGGAGAGGCCATCATGGAGTGGATCGCCTGCAGATAGCGCTGCGGTTGGGCTGAGTGCAAGCACTCCGAAGCCTGTCATTGATGCCAAGCCGAGGGCCAGGCAGCGGCGGAAGAATTTCATCGGATCCTCACAGGTATCGCATTGATAGTTACCTTTATAGTGTCACGAAAACCTGGCCTGCTCAACCACATGGTTAACGACAAATGAGAGTCGTTTACCACATACAAGGGGGTCCTCGCCACAGTGGCGAGGACCCCCTTGCGTCAACAGGTTGTTATGAGGCGCGGCCAACCGTTGAGACCGACCATGCGCTCGTATAAACCCGGGCGAAGCGACACCGTTGGAGCGCTATTTGGCCAATGTTGCGGTCATGTCGAAGGTCATCGACGGAGTGCTCTTGTAGTTCAGGTGTTCCTCAACTCCGATGCGATTGACACCATCTGTCAAGGAACTCGCTGGAACCGTCACCTCGAGCAGGTCCGAGGCTGACTGGGCGGCAGTGACCGCCGCGTTGGCGTATGTCGTGTGAGTAATGTTTCCAGCTGACATACGCTTCGTGTCGATGATCGCACCGTTGACACGTAGGACGACACCGTCGTCCGCGCGCACCTTGATAGTCAGGGTGGTCTCAGGAGTGAGAGATCCCAGGTCAATATCGCGTGCGAAGTAGTAGGTCACCGGGCGGTCCTTCTTGGCGATGTCAAGCGGGGTGGCGGCGTTTGCGTCGCCCCAGCCGATCGGGCTGAAACCGCGCGACCAGTCGGCCAGCGAGGCGGTGGTTGCCCAGTCGGAGGCGGGAGCACTCGTCGAGGTCCAGTAGTTCCATTGGGTGGTGCCCGAGGGGATCACCTCACCGGTGGTCATGGTGCTCGCATCGATCGCTGAGGTGGCGTCCTCGAGATGACCTGGCGTGCTCGACGGCACGGGATCGTCGCCGTGGGAAGGCTCAGGTTCACTCGCCACAGGAGTGACTGTTGCCCACATGCCCATGGATGGGCTGCGCATGTAGTTGACGTGTGTTTCGACCGCGATAACGTTGTCTCCGTTTGTCAGCTGGGAGGCCGGCACGAACACCTCGGAGGCGTTGTCGTTCGCCGCGGAGTAGCTCGGAGCAGCGTCAGCGCGGGTCGTGTAGCTGACGGCGGACGAGCCCAGGCGAGTGCGGTCCACCTCGGTACCGTTGATGTAGACAATGGCACCATCATCGGCCAGGTACCTTACGGTTATGCCCTTGAGCGCGGCCACGTCGGTGACCGTGAAGTGCGATCGGAAGTAGCTGGTCACGGGACGTGAACCCTGCGCGGTCAGCACGGTGGCGATGCGAGAGTCGCCGTATCCGATGGGGGCTCCGCCGCTCGCCCACTGAGAATCGTCGAACGAGGCCTGGGTCCAGTCCTCGGGAGCGGCGCTGTTCTCGGCTCGGTAGCTCCACGTGGCGCCGACGTCCAGCAGGGACGACGGGGTGGAGGGGTCGACCTGACCGCCGACCAGGGGAACGTAGACGGCGGTTGTGGCCGAGCGGTTACCTGCAGCGTCGACGGCGCGCACGAAGAAGCGATTCTCTCCGCCGCGAGGAACCTCAATGCTGGTTGAGTCCGTGGAGGCGATCGCACGGTCGTCACGCAGGATTTCGTAGGAGACGGCATCGGAAACACCATCCCACGCCAGGGTCACGGTCGAGGCAGTGGAATCGGAGGTGCGTACACGCGTGGGGGCGTCGGGGGCGACGTTGTCGCGGTTGTCGTAGCGAGCGAAGCCACCGTTCCACTGGGTACGGGTTGCGTCGGTGAACGAAAGGGTGAAGTCTCCGCCGACCCAGAGGTTACCGTTGGTGTCCATCGTGAGTGCCCAGGCACCGGTCTTGCGCTTGGATGAGAGTTCGAAGGGAGTCCAGTGCAGGTTTTCGCCGGTGGTGGCGTCCCACGCGCCGACCCACTTGATCTCGTCGATGCGCGACCAGTTATCGTTGACTCCCCAGTCGTACTTGTCCTGGTAGGCGCCGTCCGAGCAGTGGCAAGAGCCGTAGATGACGCCCTTGGCGGAGATGGTTGAGGCTTGGAGGTCTCCGCCCATGCTCAGCATCAACGAGCCGGAGGTGCGCTGGTTGGAACCGGTGTCGTAGCCGAAGAGTGAGTGCTCGGAGCCGCCGATAAAGACCCGGTTGCCCGCCGAGGAGATGGTCTGCTGGTACTTGCCAGCGCTCACGGTGGAGGGCTGGAAGTCGAAGCCCGTGTCCTGGGCGGCACCGGCCTGGGTGGAGAACTTAGCGGCGTACCAGGCGCGCTCAGAGCTGTGGGCGCGGGTGAAGTATCCGCCGGCGTAGAACGCGCCATTATCTTCGCTCACCGTGACGGCTTGGACGGAACCATTGAGTTCCGGGTTCCAGGTGCGGTCGGGGCGGGCATTGAGGGAGACGCGTGCCGCGTTGCGTGCGTAGACGTTTGAGGTTCCACCTCCGCTGAGGTGAGTGAAGACGCCACCGAGGTAGACGTTGCCGTCGTAGTAGGCCAGTGCGCGCACGCTGACCAGGCCACCGCTGACGGCGTTCCTGATGCTCAGGTCCCATGAGGGGTCGATCTGGCCTGTCGTCGGGTCGAGAACAACCGTTCCGATGTGAGTTTCGCCGTTGACTCGGGTGAAGTCACCTGCAACGAGGAGGCGGCCATCGGGTAACGCGAGGAGAGCCTTCACCTGCGCGTTAAAGTCGAAGGTCTGTCCGGTCCAGTCGCCAGTGTTGACGTCGAAGGCTGCCAGGCCGCGTGAGAAGGTCTCCGCGCCGTTCTCGCCCTGCTTGACGCCGGTGAAGTTGCCGCC
This sequence comes from Actinomyces bouchesdurhonensis, assembly GCF_963540955.1. Taxonomy (NCBI): domain Bacteria; kingdom Bacillati; phylum Actinomycetota; class Actinomycetes; order Actinomycetales; family Actinomycetaceae; genus Actinomyces; species Actinomyces bouchesdurhonensis. The sequence continues at coordinate 14,092 of NZ_CAUTSL010000031.1, read as the reverse complement.
GACGAACATGGTCGAACCGACTTGGGCCAGGGCTTGAACCTGGATGTTGCCCTCGGCGTAGGAGCCGTTGATGTTGCCTGTGACGCCCCACGAGGTCTTGGCCGCGTAGTTGGAGACGGCGCGAGTCACGGTGGAGCCAGCTTCACCCTCGTCTGGGATACGGGTGAAGGAGGGGGAGTCGGAGGACAGACGCGGACGCACATAGGCCTCGGCGTAGGGCATGATCGTCTGGCCGCTCTTATGGAAGAAGGACGTCGAGGATGTCATGTCGCCACCCCAGTTGGCGGCGCCGACCCCGTAGCCCCAGCCAATCATCCAGCCGGTGCGGGTGGAGGGGTAGACCTGGAGCCCGTTCCAGGACTGGTCGTAGCCGGGGGTGTTCCAGATGAGGGCAGAGACGGGGGAATGATTATCTATCGACAACGTGATCGGGTGAGCCATCTTGAAAGGCCATACGAAGTCCGTCATCTTAGTGAACTTGATGTCCAGCTTCTGATAGGAGCGTCCTGACGCGCTCCACGAGCGCAGGACGCGAACACCATCCGGCTGATCTTTCACGTTTTCGTTGTTCAAGAGCTCATTAACCGTCTTGTTGGAGTACTGGACGGTTTTGAAGGCGTCGGTGTTGCGATCACGCGTGGTCAGCTTGGCCGGATCACCGTTGCCGCCGCTCCAGGGTTCCCATCCCTCTCGGCCTCGACCGATCAGCACCCAGCCGCCACCATCTGTCGTCTGGTCACAAAAGAACTGCGCGGGAGCATTCATCGCGGGCGTCTGCAGCCAGTAGGTTCCATCTTTTGCATTGGAATCATGCTGTTTAATATCCCAGCACGACGCCGCGGCGGTCGCGGCGCTCAGGCCATCATGAACGATGGTCTGACCAGGCGTCGCGGGAGCTTGTTGACCGTCGTCAGCGTGCGTCATCGGAGCAAACGCGAGCGATGCACAGGCCACAATCGGTGCGGCTGCAAGTGTTATAAGGCGCGAAAGTACGGAAGCCATAACACGACCTTTCAACGGGGCAATAGCTTGTTGCATAAATAATTACACAACAAGTGCACTTGATCAACCGATTGGTCAATAGCGACTTTCACAGGAGCATCACGCGCCCCTTGCCTAACCCCGCTTCTTCCGAGCGAGGGACCCAAGTCCCGACAGGTGCAGCGCATCGCAGAAAACCCAGCAAACACAAGCGAAAATACAGACGGATAAGGCAGAGCCAAGGACAGTCGCAACGAAGGAATCGCGCCCAAGAAGCCACGCTATACAACCGCCCGGAATCACCGCGGAAACGCCCACAACGAGAATCGGCTTGACCACCTCGGACAATTTTGGTGTCACACCGATGAAGCGCGAGACCTGAACAGTCGCCATCGCAGCGTCAAGCACCATGCACACCGCCCACACGACGGCAGCCGCCACCATTCCTCCACGCGGAATAAAGATGAGGTTACCCACAACGTTGAGACTCAGCACCACGATCTTGTTGACCGCAGCCCAACCTGAGCGCCCGCTCATGATAAGCAGCGAGTGGATGTTGCCCGCCATGAACGTGACGATGGAACCGATACACAGCACCACGAGGACGTTGGCCCCCGGCGCGAAGCTCTCGCCCAGGATCCGCATGAGCGCGGGCGCAAAGATGGCCATCAGGGCGTAGATCGGAGCCGCAAAGAGGACCAGCCAAATCGACGCCGTGCTGTACAGGTCACGCAGGTCCTTCGTGCGCCCCTGATGCAGGAGCTTGGAGAACTGGGGAGACACGACGACGCGCAGGGCCGTGTCCACGACCATGCCGGCCTGAATGAAACGAATCGCACCACCGTAGATGCCCGACGCCGCGTCGCCAGCGAGCAAGCCGACCAGGAGGACATCAAGCCACTGCAGTGCCTGCTCCAACCCCGCCGTCAGGGTACGCGGCAGCGCGAAGGCGATGACCTGGCGGCGACGCTCGGCCCCGGGCCAGCGCCCGACCGAATCCGCGACCGAGGGCATGTGACGCAGCAACAGCCACCACGAGGCGACCAGAACGATGACGAAAGGAAGCGCCCACGCGACCGACACGAAGGCCAGCGACCCGGTCAGAGCGGCCGCGAGGGCGACGAGCAGAGGACGCAGGCCCGGCAGGAGCAGGTTTTGGACGAGAACGTACTCGCGCATGTTGCCCAGAGCCCGCAGGGCGGCTGACGCAACCAACGTCAAGGCACCGATCGGCACGAACCAGAGGACGGCGCGGGTAGCCCCCGCGACCTCCTCGTTCCAGATCAACGGGGCCACGGCCTCGAGAACGAGCACGCAGACGGTGGACACTCCCACGGTCATCGTCGCCATAAACGACAGGGTCGCGCGGATCTCCTCGGGCGCATCCAGGGACAGGCGGGGCATCAGGTAGATCGCCGTCGAGTCGAGGCCGACCTTCGCCAACGCCATGACGATAGCGAAGACGCCCGTCGCCTGAGTGACCACGCCCGCGCCCTGCGCCCCCAGCATCCGAGACAGGATGATCGTGAACGCGAAGCCCAGAATCGCCGACACCGCCGCTCCGACGAAGCCGACGATGCCCCCGCGCGCGAGGGAACGCCTGGCTTGATTTGTCTCACTCATCAGTAACCTTCCCGCTACCGCGCGGTAGCCTTTCCCTATAACCGATCGATGGGATACACATGGACTTCAAACTCGATTCGCTCTCGCCCGCCCGCAAGAAAATTCTCCTGGCGGCCGCGATTCTCCTGATCATCGCCCTCGTCATCGTGGGCATCGTCCGCCTGACAGGTTCCTCCACCTCACAGACCTCAGCGGCCTCCGGAGTACAAAGCAACGCAGACGACCAATCCGCAGCTCCCCAATCCATCGCCAAGACCATCACCCCGCAGTCTGCGGGTCCCGCGAACACCACCGGATCGATGGACACCGACGAGCAGGCCGGCGCACAGGCCTCGTACGTGGTGACCACCCTGTGGGGCGCATACGCCGACCCCGAACAGGCCCAGGCCACCGACCTGTCCTCCGTCCTAACCGAATCCGCACTCGAAGAATTCGACGCGAAAGCCCTCGAATGGACCAGGGAAGGAACGCACGCCGAAGGAACACCCACCCTGGATAACCCGCAGATCATCTCCGATGACGGCGCCGGAAACATCACCGTATCGGCCTGCGTGGACTCCTCATCCGTTCGCATCCTCAACGACGCCGGGACCGCGCTGACGGACGATACCAGCATGACCCGCGCCCTCACTTACTTTCAGTTTGTGAAGGACGGCGAGAACTGGAAGCTCGCCGATCTATCGTTCCCCGACGACCCGACCTGTTGAGTCGGTCCAACATCTGAGTGGAGAAAGCCCCGTCGTTCGCGGCGGGGCTTCCCCATTCGCCCATGCGAACCGGACGCGCGGCACGCACCGTGCCAGCAACACTGCCCGGAGTTGGCCGACCAACGTGAGAGGCAGCCACACGCAGCGGATCGCCCTCCTCCTCCAGGTGACGCGACAACAAGGCAACGGCAACGACAGAAAGCATCAAACCCGTATTCATACCGTAGTAAAACTGCTCCACCAAGGTCGCCAAAATAATGCCGCCCAAGATCGAGCCATACACGTCCTTCGCCCGCCAGATACGCGTCAACATGCGGCAAAAGAAAGCAAGGAACAGAAAAGTACCAACAAGGCCATAGGAGAAGAGCACCGTCCAGAACTGGCCCTGGGTGCCCAGCGACGGCAGCCACGGAGAGGTCGAAGGACGCGGCGCCCCAAAGCCTAAGAACGGAGACTGCGCCAACTCGTTGATCGTCTCCAGGTAATTCGAAGCACGATCCTCCGTAGAGGAGGACGCGGCGACACGATCGAGGAGCGACTGGGAGGCGGGCGTCGCCAGCCACGCTCCCACGCCAACGACCACTGCTGCGAGGATCCCCACAACCGTACGCCAGGCGCCAGCGCGCAGGCGCTGAAAACCAACCCATACAACGATCACAATCAGACCGATGTACATACCGCGGTTCAGGGTGGCAGCCGCAGGGATGACCGACAGGGCACACACCGCAGCGACGAGGAAACGCCACTTCGAACGCTCGCGCCACAGCACGTACGCGAACACCAACGCAAGCGGGAAAATCAACGAAAAAACATTGCCGTAGGTGTTGGAATAGATGAAGGGCGCGGAGGGACGCGGGTCGGACAAAATCCACGACGACGGATTCCACTGGGTGGTCGCGCGCTTCGTGAACTCTTTAACGAAGTCGTTGGAATGCAGGGCGCGTGGGATCACGTAATACATGAGCGTCTTGAAACGCAGCTGCGGGGCCGCCATCGCGATGAAGCCGCCGATCGTGGTGGAAGTCAGGAAGGCCCACATAGTGCCCACGATTGTGCGCACACTCAGAGACTGACGCGCGTTGAACGCATAGACGGCGAAAATGCCGGGGGAGAGTTCAAGCGCGAAACGGTACAACGCTCCGATGACGCGTCCGCCCGAGTCGAGCATCGACATGGAGGCCAGCACCCACGCCAAGAAGAACGTCCAGATGATCGTACCAGGCGGGAAACGCACACCGTGTCGACCGATCATGAGCACAAGCATGATGATCGCGAACAGCGGCCACATCAAATCGCCGGAGCCGAGGACCCACCACAGCAGGTAGGCCGAATAGGCCACAACGAAGGGCCACGCCGGCAGGTCCTGTGCATCCTCCCGCAGCGGCCCGATGCGGGCGGGGGCTGGCTTGCCCCAAATTCCTCGGCGTGGACTCACGCGTCCGGACTCCCTTCCGGCGCACGACGTTCCTCGGTGGATGCCTGGGCACCGGTGCCGCTCGCCTGCACGCTCTCCTCGCCTCCCCGGGCCTCGCGGCGCGGTGGGACGAGCATGTTGTGCCTGCGCGAGGACAGGTACAGGAAGGGGCCTTCGAGGAAACCCTTGATTTCGGACGTAGTCAGTGAGCCTGGCACATCGTCGTCACTGCCAGCCACCCGAGCGCCGCCGGGCCTAATGCGCTTGAGGACGCCCGGCACGCGCGCTAGGAGAGTCCCCACGACGGAGGGGCGCGCGATGATTGCCTTTGTCAGCAGTGCAGCCATACCGGATCCGTTGCCCCGAATCTGCTTATCCAGGCCGACCTCGTCGACGCGATGGCGGTGATGTACGAGAGCGTCGGGCGTGTGGACGATAACGTCACCCGTGGCCAGGATGCGCGCGAACATGTCAAGGTCCTCCCCTCCCCTGGTGCTTGTACCGGCACCGAGCGCCGGATCGAAAGGACCGACCTCCATGAGGACGTCGCGGCGCATGGCCATACACACGCCGGCCCCGACACGCGCAGTCGTAATCGGATAGAGCGGCCCACCTTCACCCGGCTCACCCAGGGCCTCCAACCCGGCGGGAATCTCACCCGCCGCCCAAACGCGTGGCTTCATATCCTTGGGGAAACCGCCGCGCGACTCAAACCAACGTTGGGGCTTGAAACGTTCTTCCAGCGGCAGCGCGATTCCTGTCGTTGCAGCCACGTAGGGGGATGCAGTGAAAGGGTCGATCATGGCGGTGAGCCAGTGCGGATCGACGATCGCGTCGTCATCCGTAAAAACGATGACCTCTCCGCGCGCGGCGAGCACGCCACGGTTGCGGGCACGCGACAGGCCAGGGCGCGAAGCGGAGACGATACTCATGCGAGTGTCGGTGATGCCGGCGAGTTTCTCGCGAGTCTGGCCGGTGCTGGGCGCGTTGTCCACGACGACGAGCGAGAAACGCTGGTGGTCCTGAGCCAAGACGGCGCGCACCGCCGCCTCGAGCATGTCGCACGAGCCGACAGTACACATGATGACGGTGGCGTCAATATCGGCGCCCGCACCTTCTTCCCAACCGCGGGCCGACGCCACCGGCACCGCTGCAACGGCAGGATCAGACTCAGGGTGTGCCGTGCCCGCAATCTCAATGAAATCGGAGTTGCGCCCGTTATCACGCACAAGGACCAGTGCGCGGGAGGCCTGCGGTTCGCCCGAAATCAGCTGAGTGAGGCGGGCGGTACGGTCAACGTGCCAAATCGACGCAGCCTTGTCGTCGAGCGTGGTGATGTCCTCGGCGCTCACTTTAGTCCCTTCGCGTTGGTTGAATCCTTCTTCGACGAGCCTTTCTTGTCAGCCGTATTCTCGATGGCCTTGTCGGACACGCGATCGTAGCGGGCCGACGCTCCATCAGCCTCATCGCCAGAAGCAGCGTGAGCCTCGACTGCCTCCACAACAGGGCCGGAATCCGTGAAGGACCCGGCGGACGCCTGACCGCTCAGATACAGCATGCCGTTCACTTCGCGGTTGATGATCGCAAGCTCATCAAGCAGGGCGTGAAGATTCGCCAGATCATGTCCCTTACGCACAGCGATCAGCACATGACGCGACGGGCGAACCTCGTCGAGAAGAGACGCAAGCGGCTGGTAGATGTCAATAAGGCGCGGGGTGGGCACGCGCGTCTCGGCCAGAGAACGCGACAAAACACGGTGAAGCTCACGCGCCTCCGGGTCGGAAGCATCCACGATCAGGTCAACCCAGTGGTCGCGATCGATCGCCATCGCCAGCATTCGGGTGGGGGCAAGCCACGGCTCGGGTGCGCCTTCCTCCGCACTCCACACTGGCAGGGCAGTCAGGTCGGCCAGCTGCGTCGGGGACGCAAGAGAGCGAGCACGCGTCTCACGCACGAGAACCAGCACCAAACCGGCGAAGACACCAACAACAGTGAAAATCAGCACCAGGCGCGCCTTAGAAGGCTCAACCGTGTCAGTTGACGCGCCAGCAGCCGTAACGACGAGGCCGGCGCTGGCGTGATAGGGACTCAGCTGGGCGGACTGATCCTTCAGCTTGTTGATCTGTGTCGTCAGCGCGTCCGCACGCGGATTCTTGACGGTCTTACCGTCCTCGTCCTCCTCGGTGCCCAGGGATGCAAGCTCGGCTTCCAGGGCGGAAACCTGGCCGTCAATATCCGCTGCCATCTCGTCTGCGCGCTGTTCCACAAGTGCCGTGCGCTCCTGCAGGTAGAACTCGGCGATCGCGTCGGCCGCCGTCACGGCCTCGTCTCGCGTGGGCGCCGAGTACTCAATTTTCACGATAGTGCCATTCGTATCGCCCGACACCTCCATGTTGGCGCGCAAATCGGCGGCAGTGATCCCACCACCGATTTTTTCGGCAGCGGCATCCAGGACGGCCGCGGACTTCGCGATGCCCTGTTCGGTCACCATATCCGTCGTGTTCGACAGCGAGGCGCGCACAGCGGGAGCGGGCGTGGGCGACGGCGAAGTGACGGTCATCGACACCGTCGCCGAATGAGTGGAGGGAACACCGAACGCCGCAACGACACCGACAACCAAGCCAGCCACGGTCCCCGCAGCGATCGACCTCCAGCGGCGAGACAGCGCGTGACGCAGGATCTGCTGGCCGCCCGTGGGCGGAGGGGTAAGGATCATGACTGTTCTCCTTGCAGGGTTCGGCGCACCCACGCGGCGCGCGCATTCAGCCGACGTTCAAGGACGCGGCGCGACGATGGGGGTCGAGAGGCGATCCCCCGGGTATAAACCTCAACGAAGCGGTCGAGCTCGCGCTCGGCCTCCTCACGAGGAAGTGACACGAGTGAGACCAGGCGCACCAGCTCCTGGCCAGTCAGGTGGTTCGAAAGCTCAGCGAAAGCGCGGGCCTGCTCGGGATTCTTCCACGAATCCGAACGCCATGCCTTGCTTCCCGTGACCTGGCCGGGATGAATCCGGTACAGCAGACCCCATGGGGCCAGGCGGCGAATACGACCACCAGCCGAGGCAACACGCATCCACAGGTCGTAGTCTTCGGCGGGAACGCTCCTGTACCCGCCCACGCGATCGATGATCTCGCGCGTAGCCAGCATGGTCGGATGACAAACCGGGTTGGTGAGCAGCAGATGCCAACCCATGTCCTCGGGCCCAATTTCGTAGGGCATTCGGGGCACCGGGCGTGAGCCACGCAGCTCAATCATTTGCGTGAACGCCATGTCGTCGCCGCGCTCAATCGCGCGCAGCGTGCGCTTGAAACGGCCCCGAAGGGACACGTCATCAGCATCCATACGCCCCACGAGGCGCGAGTCGGTGCGCTCCATCAGCTGGGTCAGGACACGCGAAACGCCGCCCTCACCCGGGGTGATGTCCTCAATGCGCAGGCGAGGATCGACGCTCCCGCGCCGCGACGCGCCGCGAATGGCCTCGCCGACCGTCGAATCAGAGGAAGAATCATTACCGACGACCAGCTCGGAGTCGCGTGGCATGGCCGCAAGAGTCGAGGCCACAGCTCGCGCAATCGTCCCCGCGGCATTGCGCGCGGGTAAGATGACGGACAGCTCAGGCACGGGACTCCCCCTGCTCCGCAGCAGCGTCGAGGGCGCGCAGGTCGCGGTAGCGCCGACGCAGCGACATCGACGAGTGTGCCACGGCAACCGCAGCCAGGAACGTGTAGAACACCATGAAAGGTGCACCCAAGCCCCACAGCACAAAGGACCAGCACAGCACACCCGGGTCAGTGGGCAACAGAACAAAAGATCGCAGGTTACCGCCTCGCGTCTGTTTGCGTCCCGCAGCACGCACAAACTGCTCGGCCAGGATCTGGCTCATAAACTGGCCCGACGTCACCCAACCGTAAACGAGAGCGACAACGGCAAGCCACCAGGACTCCGGGCGATACACCATGACGGCGGCCGCCGTGCAGAAGTGGATCGCTGGCGAACGGAACGCATCCGCCACGTGGTCCACCCACTCCCCCGTCTTCGACGACGCGCCGGTCACGCGCGAGACCTGACCATCAGCTGAGTCAAACATGAAACCAACCGCCAGCGCGCTGCCCACGATGAGTCCCGTCCACCACACAGGTTCGAGCGCGAGGAGAACGATGAGACCAAGCGTCGAGAAGCACACGGAAATGAAACTGACGAAGTTCGGCGTCCAACCAAAAGCCGCGCAGGCGGCAGCCACAACGCGCGCAGCACCACGATTCACCCAACGCATATAGGCGGGAACGCCCGCCCCCGGCTTCTGAGCCGCGGCAAGGGCACGACGGTACGTCGTAAAACGGGTCCCCCACGACGAGCCAGGTTCAAGCACCACAGGAAGACTCACTGGCCGTCCCCTTCCGCCAAATGATCCGACTTACGCGCCGAGTCCTCGTCCGCGAAGTCTTCGGGCGCGATGAAGCGACGCAGCTTCGTCGACGAGGTCGACGGCGTGTAGGGCAGGTAGACGACGCGCGCTCCGACCTCCGCCATCTCCGCTTCAAGCTGAGCCCCCTTCGGGGTGCCCTTCCAGTCATCCCCCTTAAAGAGCACGTCGAAAGGCTGGAGTCGCCACGCCAGACGCTTATCCTGATCCAGGTCCACAACCACCGCGTCCACGAAACGCAACGACGACACAAGATCGCAGCGTTCCTTGAGCGGGATGACCGGAGCGCGCCCCTTCATGCGGATAAGAGCCTCATCGGAGGTCACGCCGACGACCAGACGATCGCAGCGCTCGCGGGCGGCGCGCAGGATGTTGAGGTGGCCCTGATGGAACATGTCAAAACCACCGGGCACATAGCCGGTGACAGGTGCGTGTTGCTGAGTCTTTTCATCCACGTATCAAGTGTGCCATTTATCAGACGGTCAATGCGACGCTTACCGGCTAAATGACCGAAAGATCACGTCTCAGCGTTGCTTGCCAAGTGACAAACTCATTCGCGGAAACGCGCAATGACAGGCAAATATGACCACGTGGCCGCATGTCTTCTTGTTACAGCTCCCATCATGACGCGAGCCGCACACAGCCAACCCCACTCTCCAGCCAACGACCTCCCCCACCAACGAAGACACGCCCGCCGACGCAAGACAGCCACTGCCTCGTCGATGAGCCGACACACGTCGCCTCAGCGCACACCACCCGCGAGCAGCCCACGCGGGGCCTCAGCGAGAGAAGACGACCGTGCGAGCGCCATTCATCAAAACGCGGTGCTCCACGTGGAAGCGGACGGCCTGCGCGAGCACGCGGCGCTCCACGTCCTGGCCGAGGGCCACCATGTCCGGCGTGGAGTCAGCGTGCGAAACGCGGGTAACGTCCTGCTCGATGATCGGCCCCTCGTCCAGGTCAGCGGTCACATAGTGGGCGGTCGCACCGATCAGCTTCACACCACGCTCGTGAGCCTGCGCGTAGGGGCGCGCACCCTTGAAGGAGGGCAGGAACGAGTGATGGATGTTGATGACACGCCCCTGCATGACGCGGCAGACCTCATCAGAGAGGATCTGCATGTAGCGTGCCAGGACGACAAGCTCAACGTTCTCCGACGCAATGAGGTCCAAGAGCTGACGCTCCGCCTGCGCCTTCGTGTCCTTCGTGACGGGGACATTCAGGAAGGGGACGCCGTAGAACTGGGCGACGGGCGCCAGGTCCGGATGATTACCAACGACCGCGATCATGTCAATGGGCAGGCCCTGCGTCTGGGCGCGGTACAGGAGGTCGGTCAGGCAGTGCCCCTCACGCGACACCATGATGACGGTGCGCAGCTTGCGGCCCAGGTCGTCAACGCAGTAGGTGGCGTTAAACTCGTCGGCAACGTTGGTTAGCCCTTCATCGATAGGCTCGCGCCCCTTCGGGGAGTCCACCTCGACACGCATGAAGAAGGTGCCCGTGTCGGGGTCACCGAACTGCTGGGACTGGATGACATTGCCGCCGGCCTCGCCGATCACACCGGTCACGGCATGAACGATCCCGGGGCGGTCCGGGCAGGACAAGGTCACAACAAGCTGCGCGTTTTCAGTCATAGAGGCCAGTCTAGCCACGTTCATACCCTTCAACGAGGCAGGGGCGCCGTTTGCGGGAGACGCCACGGGCGGAGGACGACCGGATGGCCAACGGAGTTTAGGGCACTGGCCTCGTTGATCACTGAGGGACAGCCTCCACGCAGCTACTGGTCCGCGGCTCTGCTCTTCGCGCATTCGCCGGGCCTACAGGCGTCACACCGGTTCGGTTCGGCAAGCCAACCACCAAAGACGCGGCGTGCAACACTCACTCACGCCCCGCTTCTCAACTTCACTCCACACGGGTCCAGTTGTCGAACAACGCTGAACCTCTGCCTTAATTCGCTGGATTTTCCAACGCGGACAAGGTGCTACGATGCGAGGCAGTAAACCCAAGAACACAGGAGCCACCATGGTCCGCGCCATCGATGAGTACAGGGGCGCCCCCGAATCAGGTAACAAAGCCGCCACGGACAAAACCCCCAACGACGCACGCCTGACAACCATGCCGCAATGCCTCATGCACTGGTGGACCCCCATCCTCATCGCCGGATTCCTTTTCGTCGGCACGACCTTGTGTGCTTTCTGGTGGGAATGGCACTTTCATTGGCCGTCCGTTCAAGCGATGCAGCTGTGCGCCACCGCCGCCGGCGTTGGCTTCGGCCTGGCCGCCTGGCAGCAGCGCAGTCACGACAACGCCGCCCAGGCCCAACAGGCACACGCGACAGAGGAACGAGAAGAGTACTGGAAGCGTAGGGAGCACGCCTATCAGCTCCTCGAGTCGGACAACCCTGGACAACGGCTGGGCGCGATCACACTATTGGCAGAACTAGCAGACAGAGCAGAGCACAATCAGCACATACCCACAGGTGAAAAGCACCAACTGCAGGACCACATCATCAGCATTCTATGCACCCAGGCACGCCGCGAAGGACTGAACGGACCATCACAGACGAGCAGGCGGGAGCACGCCGACCTTCAACGAGCAATCATTCAGACGATCCTCGAACGGATTCAGAATCCACGGGAGGTCAGTCCCGACGATCCCGAACCGGAGCGCGCCGACTGGTCCAACAAAAGAATTAACCTGAAGGACATCACCTTCCTCAGCGAGATCAGAATCAGTGACCTCTCCACGAATGCAACCTTAGACTTAGACGGGTCTACCTTTGATGAGTCATTTACAATTCACAATTCGACAATCAACAGAATACATTGGAGAAAGGCAACTTTTAAGAAAATCCTTGTTGAAGGCGGCGACGACAATAAGACGATCATTGGGACCTCGCGGCTACCCGAGACGATAAGCGACGGGACATTTAAGAACGTCATGTTCACCTCTGCGGACTGTTTTTTCAGTATTCACTACGCACCTCCAGGCGCAGAGGACACAGTCATCCGATTCCACCACTGCAGGCTCCAATCTGGGGCGTTTACACCTGCGGATGAGAACACTCACGAGGCCATTAGCCTCGACATCCGCTACCTTCTCCCCGACGAGAACGACGCATCGTCCGCGAATACCAGTCGCCCGGCGGGCGCATCCGCGATCACAGTCTCACACTGCCAGATCAGTTCACTTAACGTGAGCCTCAAACCGTCGAAATCCGAGATCACCATCGAAGAAAACATCATCGAGGGTACAACGTCGATCCAGTACAGCAACCCTAGAAATGAGCCGCACACCGCCTGGAATGAGGTGTGCATATCGGTCGTCCGCAATGAAGTTCGCGCGCGCCCCTACGAGGAGGTAGTCAGCATTAGAAGCGATGGAAAAATCCACCAAAAGGCGCGCGCCAATTTCCACAACAACACGCTGACCGGCGCAGATCATGACGACGAGCACCACTGGTTGACGAACGACAACATCAGCGAAATTAAACAACGATAAACACTAACGCAAAGAGCCGAACGCGCCTCACCGCGAGCAAGTCCCCATGCAACGACTGAAAACATCGTTTCGCGTGCGAGGGGAGCGCCATCACCAGCCACCAACCCTACCTCGACGCCATCGCCTACGAACTGAACAACTGCCCCAGAGCCACCCTCGGCTACCGCACCCCAACAGAAGCATTCAACGAACTCATTGCTACCACCCATTGACACCGCCAACATTTCTCCTTTTATAAGTTCGAGGGAAATGCCACCGAGCGCTTCAACTTCATATCCACTTGGTAGTTTATATCTCTTTGTCACTGAGTCCACCATAAGGAGGGGCCGCCATTTTCAATTCCTTGCATATTAAATATCCAATACCTCGTAGGGTTTTGCTGAAAGCACGGATTTACATTGCTCAGCCAAGTACGCATCCACCAACTCCAGCTGTGCAATATCTGGATATACCTCTAGCGTTTTGTCACCTATTAACCAGAACTCTCGCGACCAGGTCTCAGGATGATCCCAGATTCGGTAGCTCCCTTTAACCTCATCAGGTAAAAGCCTGCGGATTTTTGTTGCAACAGCGAGCTGTCCTTTTGCTGTTTCGTAAATTGTATTAATTTGGACACCACCATCCACAGGGCGTTCAACACGGACTATCTCTCGGCCGTAAAACATCACCTTCCTCCGCGAACCGTTTTCATAGAGCGCTAGTTCTATTCTTCCGTAACCTTTTTCAGTGTTATGTCGGTTGGTCAAATAGTCCCGAAGCGCTTGGACGACAGCCGCTGAAACACTTTCCGCATGCTGCGCAGCTCGTTCAAATAGTTCCATATCCGCTTCTGAGACGTAAATATTCTTCGTAGGCATGTTTATAACCATAAACATACTTTCTCCGTTTGTCAACCCTACAGAAATGTGGCTCTTCCGAGTTGAGTGTGGGTGACCGGGTGTTGGTCGGGGGTTGCGGGTAGAGGTCGAGGTCCTTGATGATGAGCGGACTTCTACCCCCGCGATCTTCAAAGGACCTCGGGCGGTGTCTCACCCTACCTGCTGCTGCTCCGTGTCGCTTGATCGTTGTGATCGGTGTGATCTGCTCGTCGGTTTGGAGGGCTTCCATCTGATGAGCGTGACTCGCACCCCAGGGGCCCTGGTGCTCGATGTTGAGTCGTGCAACCAGCTGGTTGGCTGCCCTGGTTGTGGGGTGATTGCTCAAGGCCACGGGCGCATGGTCGTGGAGGTCATCGACGCGCCTGAACTGCCTCCCGTTTCTTGGACATCGAAATTGAAGTCCAGGGAATGGGAGGCTTTTCGTGTCTGTGGATGTGCGTGTGAGGCATGATCGTTTGCTTCGGGAGCAAGCGGTGGAGATGTTTGAGAGGGGATGTGGCTATGGTTTGACGGCTCTTCAGAGTTGAGTGTGGGTGGAGGCGTCTAGGCCTCCTGCGATGAGGAG